>JALOOB010000450.1 GCA_025454635.1 Anaerolineae bacterium | reverse complement strand
GAGTACCTGCGGCTGCCGAAGGAAGCGCTCATCACGGTGATGAAGAAGCACCAGCGGTACTTCCCCGTCGTGCGCGATGGTAAGATGCTGCCGCACTTTATTACCGTGCGCAACGGCCCTGCCGAATACCTTGACGTCGTGCGCGAGGGGAACGAGGGCGTCATTCGCGCGCGGTATGCCGATGCGGCCTACTTCTTCCGCGCGGACACGACCAGGCCGCTTGAAGCCTTCACCCCGCGGCTTGCCACGTTGACCTTCCAGGAGAAGCTCGGCTCGATGCTCGACAAGGTTCACCGCGTCGAGCGCGTGGTCGCGCCGCTGGCAGCGCAGCTTGGCCTGACTGACGCGGAACAGGCCACGGCCCAGCGCGCGGCTGCCCTGTTCAAGAGCGACCTCGCCACGCAGATGGTCGTCGAACTGACCTCGCTTCAAGGCATCATGGGCCGGGAGTACGCGAAGCTGTCGGGCGAGCCGGAAGCCGTCGCGAATGCGATCTTCGAGCACTATCTCCCGCGCTTCCAGGGCGATACGCCACCCGCGTCGAAAGCGGGCCTGCTGGTCGGCATCGCCAACCGGCTCGATTCACTGGTCGGCCTGTTCGCGGTCGGCCTGGCGCCGACGAGCACCGCGGACCCGTTCGGCCTGCGCCGCGATGCGCTCGGGTTGGTTGGCGCGCTGGTGGGCTGCAAGCAGCCGTTCGGCCTGCAACTGGCGCTCCAGACGGTGGCGGCCGAAATGCCCGTGCCTGTGGCGCCGCAGGTGTTGAGCGATGTGCTCGGCTTCATCCGCGACCGTCTCTTCGTTTGGCTGCGCGATCAGGGGTTGGCGCACGACGTGGTCAACGCCGCGCTGGCCGAGCGTTCCTACGACCCGTTCCTTGCCGCGACCGCCGCGCGCGAGCTGTCTGCGCTCACGCAGTCGCAGGGCTGGAACGATATCCTGACCGCTTACGCGCGCTGCAAGCGCATCGTGCGCAGCCTGCCCGAAACCTACGAAGTGGCGTCGGACAAGTATGTCGAGCCGGCAACGCGCGGCCTGTATGACGCGCTGCTCGCGTCCGAAGATCGGATGACGAAGGCCGGCGGCGAACACGACGTCGCGCTGCTGGGCGAGGTGCTGCGCGAGATGCAGGGGCCTATCAACCGGTTCTTCACCGACGTGCTTGTCATGGCCGAAGACCCCGCGGTGCGCCAGGCGCGGCTTGCGCTGGTGCAGCGGGTCGCCGCGCTGGCGAACGGCATCGCGGACTTGAGCCAGTTGCAGGGGTTCTAGCAATGGCGAAGCTGAAGACCCGAAGCGTTGCAGCGCGCCGGCCGATTCCTCGTTCTACGATTGACCAAACCGTCAATGCCATCGTGGAACAATTCCGGCCGGAGCGCGTCATTCTCTTTGGGTCTTACGCTTACGGTCAACCGCAGCCGGAGAGCGACGTTGACCTTCTGGTGATCATGGATACTTCACTCAAGGAGGTTGAGCAGGCAGTTCAGATTTGCCAGGCGGTGGCGCCTCGATATGGATTGGATTTGATCGTGCGAACGCCCGCAAACTTGAGGCGAAGACTGGCCCTTGGGGACCTTTTTTTGCGTGAGGTTGTGGGCAAAGGCGAAGTGGTGTATGAACGAACTGACGGCTGAGTGGATTGACAAGGCTGAAGGGGATTACGCCACGGCGGGCCGAGAATTTCGCGCCCGAAAGAACCCTAACTACGACGCAGTCTGCTTCCATGCTCAACAGGCTGCGGAGAAGTACTTGAAGGCCTATTTGCAGGAACGCGCAATGGTCTTTCCTCGCATTCACAACCTGATCCAGTTGCTTGAGTTGTGCCTTCCGCTGGATACCGGATTTGAGTTCCAACGCAATTTGCTCATCCGCCTTGACCGCTACTCCGTGCGGTTTCGTTATCCGGGAGAATCAGCGGATAAGGATGAGGCGCGAGCGGCGTTCGAGACGATAAGAATGGTCCGGCGCTTCATGCGAACCAAACTGGGACTGACTGCCGACACGAGATGATCCCACGCAAACTGCATCTCCGCAGCTTCATGTGCTACCGCGCGGAGCAAGTTATCGACTTCTCCGGCCTGCGCATCGCAAGCCTCACGGGCGACAATGGTCATGGCAAATCCGCGCTCCTCGATGCGATGACCTGGGCGCTGTGGGGCAAGGCGCGCGCGCGCCGCGACGACGACCTGATCACGCAGAACGAAACCGAGATGTGGGTCGACCTGGAATTCGCGCTCGGTCCGCAGATTTATCGGGTGTCGCGTCAGCGCAGCAAGAAGGGCCGCGGTCAGAGCGAGCTGCATTTCTACATCTGGAACCCGTCAGCCAAACCGGAAGAAAACGCGTGGCAGTTGCTCGACGAGGGGAACCTCAACCAGCGCCAGGCGCAGATTAACCGCACCCTGCGCCTCGACTACGAGACCTTCGTCAATTCGGCCTTCATCCTGCAGGGCCGCGCCGATTCGTTCACCACAAAGAGCCCCACCGAACGCAAACAGATCCTCTCCGACATCCTGGGGCTCGCGCGCTATGACTTGTATGAGGAGCGCGCGAAGGCCCTCGTCCAGGCGCGCAAAGAGCGCACCATCGGCATCGACAGCGAGCTGCGCGCCATCGACGCGGAGGTGGCGCAGCGCGAGGGGTATGAGGCTGCGCTGGCCGCCGCGCGCGCCGAGGTGGAACGCGCAAGAGGCGGAGCAAAGAGCCGCAGCGGCCGCCGCGCAGGCGCTTCGCAGCCAGGACCAGCAGCTTGCCGATCTGAAGAGCCGGTTAGCGCGCGGCGAGCGTGAGCTTGCCAGCCTGCGCGATCAGGCGGCCGCCGAGGCGGCGCGGCTGCATTCGATCGAACAGATCATCGCGCAGCGCGCCGAAATCGAGCAGGGTTGGCGCGCGCTCCAGCAGGCGCGCGCGGCTGAAACCGATTGGAGCGAGCGGAGGCCCAGCGCGAGATCGACGCGGAGCGCGCCGAGTTGGCCGGCGAACAGCGCCGGCTGCAAGCGCGCGCGAAAGAACTGGCAAATCGGGCAGACGCGATCGAGAGTCAGCGCCGCGCGCTGGCCGAAGCGCAGGCTGCGGTGGACGAGCTGGCGCGCGACGCGGACCGCCGCGACGCTATTCTCCTGGAGATGCGAGGGCTTGCCGAGGAGGGCGCGGGCATCCGCCACGAACTCGACCGCGTCAAAGAGGAGGGCCAGTCGGTCAAGGAGCGGCTCGACATGCTCCGCGAGGCGGACGAGGCGCTTTGCCCCGTCTGCGGCCAGCCGTTGAGCGCCGAGCATCGGGAGCAGGTCGCGGGGCAATTGAGCGCCGAGCGCGACGCTCTGGCCGAGCGGTTCGTGGCGGCCAACGACCGGCTGAAGAAACTGGGCGAGCGCAACGCGACGCTGGAGGCCGAAGAGCGCGGCCTGGGCCAGGCGTTGCGCAAAGGCGACGCGCGGCGCCAGCAGGCGGCGCGGGCCGAGGCCGCAGTGCGCGAGTGCGAAGCCGCAACGGCCGAGCTTGCGTCCGTCCGACAGCAACTCGTTGAGGCGACGCGGCGCATCGAGGAGGAGGAGTACGCGGCCGAGCCGCGCGCCGAACTGCTGCGCCTGCGCGAAGAGCTTGCCGAGATCGGTTATGCCTCGGACGCGCACGAGAAGCTGCGCGCGGAAATCGGGCGGTTGCAGCCTTTCGACGAGCGCTATCAGCGACGGCTGCTGCCCGCGCTGGACCAGCACGCGGAGGCGCAGAAGCGCTGCGCGGACCTGGCGGAGCAGATCGCCCGCCGCGAAGAGGAACTCGCCCAGGACCGCGCCCGCCGGGACGAATTGCAGGCCGCGGTCGCCGGGCTGCCGCAACTTCAGTTGAAGCTGCGACAGGCCGAGGAAACCGCGCAGGTGGCGGGACTGGCGTG
>JALOOB010000133.1 GCA_025454635.1 Anaerolineae bacterium | reverse complement strand
GCGTTGGACGCGTAGCCGACGGCCACGACTTTGACGCGCGGGTTGAGCTTTGCGGCGAGGTCATCCAGGCGGAGGGTGCAGTCGGCTGGGTCGAAGTCGACCTCGGTGACGATGACGCCCTTCTCGCGCAGCGCGAGCCACGGCGCGCGGTTGGCGTCGTGGTCGAGGCGCGTGATGAGGATCTCGTCGCCCGCGCCGAGCTCGCGGCCGATGGCCCGGCTGACGCTGAACGTGAGCGTGGTCATGTTCGCGCCGAAGACGATTTCCTGCGGCGAAGCGGCGTTGAGCAGATCGGCCATCGCCTCGTGCGCGGCCTGAAGCACGGCGTCGCTCTCGCGGGTGGTGCGAAATGCGCCGCCGTGGTTCGAGTTGGTGTGGATGAGGTAATGCGTCATCGCATCGATAACGCGGCGGGGGACCTGCGTGCCGCCGGGTCCGTCGAAGTAGACTGCGGGCCTGCCGCCGTCCACGAGCGCGAGCGCGGGGAACTGCGGGCGGACGAAGGAGAGATCGAGTTGGGTCATGGTGACTCCTGCGGAAGGAAAGCGTTAGCTAACCACAAAGGATCGAAGAACCGAAGTTACACGAAGATGTATCGGAAGCTTTGTGGGGCTTTGGTTCTTTGATTCTTGGTGGTTGTCGTCGCTCTATCTTACCGCGACCTGCGCGGTGTGCTATAATCCGGGGAATGTAGGATGGCCCTAGCCATCCTACATTGTCGTAGCAGTCAACGATAGCGGGCGATCATGGATCGCCTTAGGGGTGAATTGTTGGCAACTCAAGTCCGCCTGTTCGTCAGCGCGGGACCGGGCGAGGAGGGCGTTCGCGAGCATCTCGGCCGGGCGCTGGCCGAACTGCCCGTCAACGTCGGCTGGATCATCAAGCGCACGCCCGACGTCGATTCCGTCGCCGAATCCCATTTGTTTGTGCTGCTGCTCGGCCGCGACATCGAGGCGCCGGTCGGGCTCGAACTGTGGTGGGCGCGGCGCACCGAAAAGCCGATCGTGGGGTACACACCGGAAGGCTCGCGCACGCCTGCCTGCCAGGTATTCCACCAGGACAATATTTATCTGGACTGGCGTGCGTATGCGGACATGGCCGCGCTGCGCCGCGCGTTCCTGATCGATATGGCCCGCTTCCTGCTGGCGCATGAGGAGCGCTACGGCCTGCTCGTCACCGAGGGCGAGTCGCTGCGGGGCTTGATCGCGCAGTTGGAGAAGGCTGCCGCGGCCTCGGTTGCAGCAGGACGCGCGCCGCGGCGGGAGGGACCGCTGGCGAAGGCGCAGGGCGCAGGGGGCGGCGGGGTTATCCTGGCGCCGGGCAAGGACGAGCCGCGCGGCGCGCGCATCGTCGGCGAGGACTGACGGGTTCTTCCATGAGCGCATCGACGACTGCTCCGGTTCCCGCGCGGGGTCGCCTCGCGACGGCGCTCGCCGCGCTGCGCGGGGACGGGCACCTGTGGCTGGCGATCGCGCTCGCCATTCCCGCCATGCTGCCCCTGTTCGCGCCGGGCTATTTCATGAAGGCCCACGACGCGCGCCACAGCATCTTTTTCCTCGTGGAGTTCGACCGCAGCTTCAGCGCGGGCGCGCTGTGGCCGGTGTGGGGGCCCGACCATGCGGTCGGCTTCGGCTATCCGACGTTCCTGCTGTATGCCCCGCTGGCGTTCTACGTCGGCCAGTTGTTCCACCTGCTAGGGCTCGGTTTTGCCGCGGCTACCAAGGCGACGTGGATTGTCGGTTTCCTGCTGGGCGCGACGGGCAGCTACAAGCTGGCGCGGCGCTGGCTGGGGCCGTCTGCTGCGCTGGTCGCCAGCCTCGCCTTCACCTATGCGCCGTACCACCTGTCGCAGATCTACGTGCGCGCGGCGCTGGCGGAGTTCATGGCGCTCTCCGCGCTGCCGTGGGTGGTGTACGCGTTTGTCGCCCTGTGGGATGATCCGCGGCCGCGCCGCGCGGCGTTCGCGGCGCTGGGACTCGCCGCGCTGATATTGTTTCACACGGTGTCGACGCTGACCTTTGTCCCGCTCGTGCTGGCGCTGCTTGCGGTGTTGTTTGCGCGGGATTGGCTGGCCGCGCGGCGGGCGGGCAAGTCGCTCGGCGCGCTCGTCCGTTCGCCCGCCGTGGTCTGGTCGGCGGTCGCGCTCGTTCTGGCGGCCTTGCTCACGTGCATATTCATCGTGCCGATGCTGCTGGAGCGCGGCAATGTGGCGCAGTGGCAGTGGGTGAAGGACACCTATAATTACCGCCTGCACTTCGTGTATCCGGGGCAGCTTCTCAACCCGACCTGGGGTTACGGGTATTCGGTCGAAGGGCCGGGCGATGGCATGAGCTTCCAGGTGGGGGTGGCGATCTTCCTCCTGGCGGCGACGGGCATGGCCGCGCTGCTGTTGCGCCGGACCGGGGCCGCGCCGCGCCTGGTCTTCGGCTTCTTTGCGCTCGTGACTGTCCTTGCGGTTCTGATGACACTGCCGGTGGCTCAACCGGTATGGGATGCGCTGCCGCTGGTGGACCTGATTCAATTCCCCTGGCGGCTGCTCGCAGTCGCCGCGTTCACCTTATCGCTTCTGGCAGGCCTGGGCGCGTGGGTATTGGATCAAAGTCGCGGCAGCCAGTATCGAAGCGCGAGCCCGTTCGTTTACGTAATTGGACTCGCGATTATCGTCACGAGCCTTGGGTTCACGCGGCCGGAGATTGCGCCGCTGCGACCGCAGGACGAACTTCCGCTCGCGGTGCTGGACTTCGAGATGGCGTTCCCCGACATGCGGGGGATGACGCAGTGGGCCGAGCGACCCCCGCTGGACGCCGAATCGCCGCTGATCGCGCAGTATCTGGCAGGGCAGCCACTGGAGAAGGCGGCCATTGCCGAGGGCGCGGGCCGCATCGTGCGGCAGGAGTCGGGACCGCTCCATGTTTCCGCCCAGGTTGAAGCGGACGGCCCCGTCCGGCTGATCTTCTACAACTATTACTTCCCGGGCTGGCGCGCCACAGTCGATGGAAAGCCGGCCGAAATCCGACCGGAAGGGCCGAACGGCCTGATAGCGCTGGATCTGGCCGCAGGGACGCGCGAGGTGCGCCTGGAGTTCGGGACGACGGCGCCTCGCGTTGCTGGAGCAGCGCTTGCCGCGCTGGGTCTGTTCGGCGTGGCAGTTCTCCTGATTACGGACCGCGGACGACAAGGCGCCGGCGTTTCCCGAAACTTGCGCTAGTCGCCTTCGATTATTATAATCTGTTCATATATGAGCGAACCGCATATACCCCGGCCGAACTACGGCCAACAACGCAGTTGTCCCCAGTGCGGGACACGAGTTGCTCAGAAAGCTCAAACCTGTTTCTTTTGTGGCGCGGCGCTCGATAGTGCGCCTCGCCGCCGATTCCGCTTGCCGTGGGCGGATCTGTTCCTGTTCGCCGTCATCGCGGGCGTGCTTGCGATTTGGTGGCTGCGCGCGCCCGAATCTCCGGAGCCGCGCGTTGCGAGCGTGCAGGATGTGCTGAGCGCCCAGCGCGCCGGAGCTACTCCGACCGTTGCGCTCGTAGCTGCGCTGCAACTCGATGACCCAACGGCGATCCCGTCGCCCACCCCACTCCCGCCACCTACTCTCGTTCCGACCGAGACGCCCCTGCCCGTGACCGCGGCTGCGACAGTCGCGGGGCCGACCCGGCACAAAGTGGCCGCGGGCGAATCGGTAGCGGTGATTGCGGAGAAGTACGGCTCGACGATCAAGGACATCATTTCGGCTAACGGGCTGCCAGCCGACGGCCGCATTGGCGTCGGGCAAGAACTGCTGATCCCGGTGGCCGGTCCTTCGGGCGGGCCTGGTCCCACCGCGACGCCGGGCACGACGGGCCTCATGTACACGGTGGCGGGGGGCGATACGATCAGTGGCCTTGCGACGCGTTTCAAGTCGCAGGTCGACTGGATCATGCAGGCGAACAACATGAAGCCCGGCGAGACGCTGCACATCGGCCGGGCTCTGCTGATTCCGCTCGTGCCGGCCACTCCTACGCCGACGCCGACCATGGCGGTGACGCCCCTGACGCCGACCGCGACGCCGATTCCGGGCTTGGGCGCGCCGAACCTGCTCACGCCGGGCGACGGCGCGATCATTACCGGCGAGGACTCCGTGCTGCTGACATGGACGTCGGTCGGGGTGCTGGAGCCGGACGAGTGGTACGTGGTGACGCTGATGGCGCCGGAGAAGGAGACGCCGGTCGCAAGTTGGTGGACGAAGAGCACGACGTGGCGGTTGCCGGTCGACTACCGGCCGAATGGCAGCGCGGGCCACGATTACACCTGGCGCGTGCAGGTGCGCCGCGGCGGCTCGGACAAGCCGGGTGAGGCGACCAGCCCCGTCAGCGCCACGCGGCGGTTCACCTGGCGTTGAGCTTCAGGACCGCGTAAAGATTCAGTCTGCCCTCATGGCCGTCGGAGGCGAAGGTTTCGACAGTGTCGAGCCCGACTCCGGCGGCCATGTTACTTAACGCCGCCTCGTCGATGAAAGCGCAATAGCGCGCGCCCGGCGATCCTTCGCCCCACCCCACAAGGTAGTCCCCTGGCTCCACATCTGCCTCGCGCAGTCCGGCGCGACTCCACGGCACAAGTCGACGGCGCAGCCGCTCGGACGCGAGAAACTGCCATGTGGTGAGGATGAAGGGGCGATCCGGCGGGAGAAGGGCCGCGCAGCGCCGGAGGAAGGCGGCGCGGTTTGCCGCGCCGGGGATGTGGTGGAGGACAGCGAGGCTGACGAGCGCGTCAAACGGGGGTTCGTCTGCCACCGCGTCCGGCCAGGCTGGGTCGGACAGGTCGGCAAGACGGAAGCGCGCGCGGATGTCTGAACCGGCAAGCGGGACGGCGGACGCCTCCTCGAGCAGGCGCGTGCTGCCGTCGAGCCCAAGGTAACGCCCGGCCCATCCGCGGCGGGCGAGATACGCGAGCAGCCGTCCGCTGCCGCAGCCGAGGTCGAGGACGTTGGTGGCAGTTTCGAGATAGGGTAAAATCCGGTCGTAGCCGGGGGGGTGGGAGCGGCGCGTGGCCGCGAAGGGAAAGAGTGGCGGCCCCACGGCCGCGACTTCGATAGTCGGGCGCACCAGGAGACGCTGCTGCGCATCTTCGACGCGGTCCGCAGCGCGGCGGACTGGGGCGACGAGTCGCTGATGCGGATTCTAGCGCAACACCCGAAGGGAAACAAGGCGAGCCTGCGGAACGGCGAGAGCGGGTTCTTCGCGAAGATCGAGCTGGTGTTGGCGTACAAGGAGCTGACCGCGGCGGGCGCGCTGCCGTTCGAGCGGGAGACGCTGCGCCGGCTGCGCATGAAGCCGGTGCGCACGTCGTCGGGCGTGGCGCCGGTGACGGTGCTGACGAAGCCGGCGGGGTGTCCGGGGCGCTGCAGCGGACAACATGCCCAAGAGCTATCTGCCGAACGAGCCGGGCGCGCGGCGGGCGGAGCAATGCGGCTTCGATCCGTACCGGCAGGTGATCACGCGGCTGACCGCTTTCAAATCGATGGGGCACGTGGCGGATAAGGTTGAGCTGCTCATTCTCGGCGGGACGTGGAGCGCGTACTCGAAGCAATATCGCCAGTGGTTTGCCGGCCGGTGTTTGCAGGCGATGAACGACGCGGAGGTTGTCGATGCGGCGGACCTGCCGCCGCTCGGCGCGTCCACGGAGCCTGAAGCGATGGACTGGCCGGAGCTACTGGCGGCGCAGGCGCGGAACGAGGCGGCGACGCACCGGAATGTCGGGCTGGTGGTGGAGACGCGGCCCGACTGGGTGACGCCGGGCGAAGTGGCGCATATGCGCCGGCTCGGCGTGACGAAGGTGCAGCTTGGCGTCCAGAGCGTCGACGACCGCATTCTCGGGCTGAACCAGCGCGGGCACGACGTGGAGACCGTGCGGCGGGCCGTGCGGCTGCTGCGCGCGGCGGGGTTCAAGCTGCACCTGCACTGGATGCCCAACCTGTTTGGCGCGACGCCCGAGTCAGACCGCGCGGATTTCGGGCGGCTGTGGTCGGATACGGCGCTGCGCCCGGACGAGCTCAAGATTTATCCGTGCTCCATCATCGAGGGGACCGAGTTGTATGACCTGTGGCGCGCGGGGGAGTTCCGCCCTTACACGGACGAAGAACTTGTCGCGCTCGTGGCCGACTGCAAGGCCGAGGTCCCGCGCTTCTGCCGCATTAACCGCGTGTTCCGCGACATCCCGGCGGATGACATTGTGGCGGGCAGCAAGAGGTCGAATCTGCGGCAGTTGGCGCTGGCGCGGCTGGCGGAACAGGGCCGGCGCTGCGAGTGCATCCGGTGCCGGGAGGTGCGGGGCGCGCGCGTCGAGGAGGGGGATTTGCGGCTGGCGGTGGAGGAGTACGACACCGACGGGACGGTCGAGCAGTTCCTTGCCTGCGAGACCGCGGGCCGCGCGCTGGCCGGATTTTTGCGGCTGTCTTTCCCGCGGATGCAAGGTGGAGAGCCGATTATCTCCGAGACAGCGGAAGTGTGGGCGGCCATGCCGGAGCTGCGCGGCGCGGCGTTGATCCGCGAAGTGCACGTGTACGGTCCGGCGCTGGGGATCGGCGCGGACAGCGCGGGCGAAGCGCAGCACCTCGGGCTGGGCCGGCGGCTGATCGGGGAGGCGCTGGGCCGGGCGCGAGCCGCAGGGTTCGCCCGGCTGGCTGTGATTTCGGCGATTGGGACGCGGCGGTATTACGAGGCGCAGGGTTTCGAGCGCGGCGAGCTGTACATGGCCGCCAAGTGTTAACTGGGGAGTTGCCTTTGTTGACGCCCGCGCCGATATGCTATACTTGCGCGCGTTCGCGCATTAGCTGTAATCGGCGGAGAAGGAGCGTTAGATGGACGGGGGCAAGTTCTTTGAGGGCTTTGTCATTGGCGCGTTGATCGGCGCGGCAGTGGCCTTGTTCATGGCGCCGCAGTCAGGCAAGCAGACGCAGGAAACCATCTCGGGCCGTGTCAATATGGTGCTTGACGAGGGGAAGCGCGCGGCGGCTGATCGTCGGGCCGAGTTGGAGGCGCAACTCGCGCAGTCGCGCAGCACGCCGCGGCCCGTGGCGTAAAGCCGAGTCGGATTGGCGCGGCGCGATTGCCGTGAGCCACGCGGCTGACCCTGGGTCGGCCGCGGCCACACCGGCGGGAGCGGCGTAGATGGAGCCAGACGTAGCATCGTCGCATTCATCGCAACAGGCGGAGAGGTCATGAAGGTTACTATCGAATTCTGCGTGTCCTGAAACTACACGCCCCGGGCCGTCAGTTTGACGGAGACGCTTGTGAATACGTTCAAGCCAATTATCGGTGTTCGGCATCCGATTGAGTCTGTCCAACTCATACCCTCGAGCAATGGCCGCTTCGAAGTGACGCTGGATGACCAGCTTGTGTACTCGAAGGCCGCAACGGGCAAACACACGACGAACGATTTCATCGTAGATCAGGTGCGCGCAAGGCTTAAGTAACTAAAACCGCATATGATTGATCTCTCGCTGATTATCACCATCGGCGTCATCTTCTTTTTATCGCTGACGGCCGCATATTTGCGGACCAAGACGAGAGATCGTTGCCTGAAATCATGGGAAGGATTTCACGTAACCCTCGAGCGCACCACCGGTAAGCTCGTGTGGGGTGAACTGCGCGTCGTCTCCACGGGCATGGAGTTCATCTACACCGATACGGTGCAGGATGAGCGCCACCTCGAATCCTCCTACCTCCTCTATGCCAGCGAGTACGCCGACATCCAGGCGATGTATCGCTATGTGGCGCAGTTATCTGAGACGAGCAAGAAGCAACGCGAGCGGGATATCAATTCCTCGTTCCATCCGAGCGCAGGGCGTCGTTTTCGGCGCGGCACGCAGAATTTCCTCGGGACGGCGACTGATTCACTCAACGAGGTTTTCGGGCTTGTGCTCGGTCGGGCGGGGAAGAGCGGCGGCCGCTACATTGCGGCTGACGGCACCTCTTCGATCAAGAGCCTGAGCGGGAAGGTTCTGGGGCAGGTCGGCAGCATCTATGATCCGCTGCTGGAGCGGTATATCGGCAGCCGCGTGGTGATCGAAGTGCTGGAAGGCACGGATACGCACGAGCATGTGGGGATATTTAAGAATTATAGCCAGGACTTTGTGGAAATCCTCGACGTGCGGTATCCGCTGCGGCGCGCGGTTGCCGTGGAAACCGGCCGCCGCTTCGAAGGCGAGGGCCTGGTGCTGGAGAAGCAGCCCGGCACGATCCACCTGATTAACCGCAATGAGTGGCCGGTGCTGGTGCATTCGATTTCGTATGCGGACCGCGAGGAGCTCATCAACGCGGTCGTCGACGGGGGCGAGCAGATTGAGCTGCATCTGACGGATGCAGAAACATCACTGGCAAAACTCATTGTCCGCATCCCGGAGGAGCTTGATTTTATCGTCCCGCGAAGCCGCTGCGTCGTTCGCCATCGGGCGGAGGCTTACGAGCAGACGGACATCAAGGGGATGCTGGAGGATATCGTCTTCGACGTGGGCCGGCGCTTTTCGGGCGGCGATGGCGACGACGGCCGCGACAACACGGAGGCGCGGCTGCGGCAGACGCTGCGCGCGGACCCGAAGAACGCGACGGCGGCCGCTAACCTGGGTTACCTGCTGCTTCAGGGCGACCAATTGGTCGAGGCGGAGAAGTGGCTGCGGCAGGCGTTGCGCTTTGAGTATTCGTTGCCGGACGGCGGGCGGCGGGCGCGCATGAACCTGCGCGAGATCGAGCGGCGGCGCCATGGCATGGACGCGTTTGTTCAAGGCGCGATTCAGCCGGTGGAAGTAGAGGTGGCGCAGCGCCCGGTCGAGGAAATCGCTGATCTGTGAGTCAAAACCGAGAGGGGGGAGCGGTTATGGCGGTTGAAGTTTGCTGTGTATGCGGGAAACCGGTGACGGGCGCGGCTAAGATGCTGGGAGGCCGCGCGTTTTGCGACGAGCACTATGCGCAGGTCGGGCACAACCGCAAGGGGATGTGGACGGCGATCCTGGCGCTGATTGTCGGGCTGGCGGCCTTTGTCGCCGCCGTGTTTTTCCTGGCGCCGGACAATGTCCTGACCGGGCCTGCGCTGGTTGCGGTGGGCCTGCTGCTCGCGCTGGTGCCGGCGGTGATCTGGCTGGTGGTGTTCTACCTGCAGGACCGGGCGGAGCCAGAGCCGAAGCAGTACTTGTCGGGCGTTTTCATCCTCGGCCTGTTGCTGGCCGCTGCGGTGGGTCAGCCGCTCATTCAGAACGTCTTCCAGGTTAACGAGTGGGCGAGCGGCAGCCTCGGCCTGCGTCTGCTGGCGGGCATCACGATTGTGGGCGCGATCCAGGAGTTCCTCAAGTACGCGGCGGTGCGTTACAGCATCTACAACAGCCCCGAGTTCGACGAGCGGATTGATGGCATCATCTACGGCGCAGCCGCGGGCCTCGGGTACGCGACTTATCTGAACGTGGATTACGTCCTGTCGAACGGCGGAGTGGACCTGGGAGTCGGGGCGGTGCGCGTCGCGGTGGTGGCGCTGGCGCAAGCCTCGTTTGCGGGTGTGACGGGTTACTTCCTCGGCCGCGCGAAGTTCGAAAACCGCGGGCCGTTCTGGCTGCCGGCGGGCCTGCTGCTCGCGGCGGTGCTGAACGGCGTGGTCACGACGCTGTTGAGCGAGATCACGCGCACGGGCCTGCGGCCCACGCCGCTGAACGGCTTGATCCTTGCGGCGGCCGTCGCGGCGGCGACGTTTGCGATCCTGTTTGCCATCATGCGCCGCAACTCCCGGCCGACGCCGGCTGCGGCGGGAGGAGCAGTTCAATGACCGCCACCACAATGCCGACGGGGCGCAGATATTTCCGGGCGGAAGAACCGGAGTGGTTGGTCTGGGTTACGGTGGCGGTCCTTCTCGCCATCGGGTTGATCACGCGCGCGGTCGTCCTCAACCGGACGACGACGTTCACGGAGGGAAACCTTTCGGTGAGCTATCCGGCGGATTGGACGCCGGTTGCCAGCGATTCGCCCGGCGCGCTCCTTAGCGTGGGCGAGAGCTTTTCGGGCGAGCTGTTCCCCGCGCGACTCGTCGTCCAGCAGATGCCGGTGACGGAGATCAGCCGCAGCGCGCAGTCGCTTGGCGACCTTGCGCTCAAGTGGGCGGACGATCATGCGCAGGACCGGCTCGGCTATCGCGTGCTGAGCATCGAGCCGACGCAGGTGCGCGGGCGGGATGCGGTGCGGATCGACTATGCTTACGTGGCGGAGCCGGCCTTTGCCACGCCTGACACCATGCCTATCGTTGCGCGCGGCGCGGACACGCTGATCAGAACTGGCGACACGGTCACGGCGGTCACCACCCTGTCGTCTGCCGATACGTTCGACACGCTGGGCACAGCCTGGAACCGGATGCTCGGCTCGGTTGAGCTGGAGTAGGAGGCGACAATGAAACCGGTTTACAGATCGTGGGTGTTGGCTGCGCTGGTACTGGTTAGCCTTGCGCTGGGGCTTGTGGGCGCCGCGCCGCCGGCACAAGCGCAGGATCGTGACGTCACACAGCGGATGCTGCGCGCATCCGTGAAGCTGCTGACGCCGTTTGATGCGGACGAAGACGCGGGGAGCCTGTGCTCGGGCTCGATGCTCGACGAGGAAGGGTACATCCTCACGAACTTCCACTGCATCGGCTACCCGACGGACGGGCAGGGCGATGAGGAACTGGAGAGCCTGGGGCTGGAGCCGGGCGACCTGTTCAACGAGAAGGGGCTGTCGGTGGTGGCGCTGACGGATGATCCGCGGCGCCTGCCTAAGCCGGCCTACGTGGCGCAGGCGCTTTCCTGGGACAGCGACCTGGACATCGCGGTCTTGAAGATCATCGCGAACTATAACAGCAAGCAGAAGATCGGGGAGACGCTGCCGGTCGTGACGATGCCGTTGGCCGACTCGGATTCGGTGCAGACGCTCGACGACGTGATTGTGGTGGGCTACCCGGGCATTGCGGGCGACACGGTGACGGCGACCGAAGGACGTATCTCGGGGTTTCTGGATCAGGACGGCGACGACGTTTTTGACTGGTTCAAGACGGACGTGCTGGTAAACCAGGGCAACTCGGGCGGCGCGGCGCTGAACACGAACGGCGAGTTGATCGGGGTGCCGACCGCGCGGCTGCAGGACCGCCAGGGGAACGTGATCTATCTGATCCGCCCGACCAACCGGGCAGTGCCGTACATCGAGGCGGCTAAGCGCGTGGGCGCGAGCGGCGGGCAGGTGGTCAATCCGCCGAGCAATTCCTCGAATCCGCCGGCGCGGCCGAGCGGGCGGGGCTCCTTCGGGGAGATTGTCTTTGGCGCCGGCTTCGACGATAACAGCGGCGTGACCGGCGAAGCGGATGCCTTCCCGAGCGGGATCGACGAAGTCCATGCCGGACTGCCGTATGAGAATATGCGCGACGGGACGGATTGGGGCTACACCTGGCAGTATGAGGGCCAGGATGTGACGGGCGAGCCGGAACTGGAATGGGAGTTTGGCGATTCGGGCGTGCTGGACCTGAGCCTGAGCGGGCGCCGCGGGCTGACCGATGGCAACTATAACTTGCAGGTCTTCCTGCGCGGGGACCTGGTGCAGGAGGCGGGCTTCACGGTTGGCGACGACCCGGGCGGGACCCGGCCGCCGCAGCCGCCGCCGGCGGGCGACGACGGTGTCAAGATCGTCGGTGCGATCATCGATCAAGCTACGAAGAGGCCGATAAACAACGCGGTGATTGCGGTCCTGTTCCCCGGACTGACGAGCGACGACTTTGATGCGGACCAAACGGAGAACAAGGAAGAGAGCGTCTACGCGTATGGCGTGACCGGGGGAGATGGCGTGTTCGTGCTGAACCGGACGCTCGAGCGCGGCGAGGTGTACAGCGTGATCGTGGGCGCGAAGGGCTATCAACGGATCGCGGAAGACGATGCGCTGGAGATATTCGAGGACGACCCGGACGTGCTGGAACTTGACCCGATCGAGATGGACCGGCAGTAACGCTGGGCGGTGGCGGCGGCCTGGGCCAAAGGCCGCCGCCACCGCCCAGCGCGCCGGCGCGCGCGTCAGCCGGAGGGAGCGGGCACGCTCGCCTCGAAACCTCCGGCGCGTTTTCGCATGGTCAGCACCACACCCGCGACGCTGGCGGCGAGCACCAGAGCGACGAGCAACGCAACGACTGGCAGCGGTTTTTCGAGAGACATAGCACTCCTCCTGCGAACGGAAAACGGGAACTACTTTGACGCCGGCGACTTCTTAGATTTCGCCGGCTTTGCTTCTTCTACCCGCGCCTCAATCCGCTTATCTTTCACGGCCTGGACGAACGCCGCATAGTCCGTGTCGTTTTGGTCGGCGTACCGGAAGGCAAACTCGACGAGCGCCTCGTCGAACGCGTCCGAATCGCCCAGATAACCGTTTATCTCCGCCGGGTCGCCCGTGCGCGCGTGCGCCCGCGCCAGGACTGCGCCGCAAAGCGCGGCGTAGCGGGTCAGATAGATCGCCGGGATGCCCTCCAGGTTGGCCGACCCCTTCATGTCGTAGAGCTGGCGGACGAAGTAATCCTTGCCGAGCGAGTGCGCGTGGCCGAGGAAGATGTCGTTGGTGGCCTGCATCAGGCGCTGCCCGACGACGACGCGCTCGCCGGGACGCTCGTACTCGCTGCGGCCGAGGTACGGTTCCAGCAGCGACGCGCTTGCCTGTTTCACCTGCAGGAAAAGCGGGTCGCCTTCGCCGTTGCCCTCCCAGTAGGTGATGAAGCAGCGCGTGCCCACGCTGCCGACGCCGACGACCTTGTGCGCGACGTCCTTGAGGCGGTAGCGGCTCAGCAAACGCCGGCGGCTCTCCTCCAAAGACTCATAGTAAGCGACGAATAGCTCGGTCAGCCACTCGCGTATCTCGGCCTCGCCCTTTTCGAGCCGGAAGACGACGGGCGGATCGTGGATGATGCGCCGCTGTCCGTCGACTACTTCGGTCAGCTTGGCGAAGGCCGCCAGGCGGTCTTTTTCCTGCACGCGTGCGAGCTGAGTTGCGGCGACCTTGCGGTGCTGCTTCTCCACCATTTCGAGCAGAGCGTTCGCTTCGGTTCGCGAGTACCACGTATCGAGATAGGTCTGGGCGGCCAGCTCGCGGATCTTCTTGCGGTAGTTGCGCATCGCCTCTGCGACGGCGGCGCGCGCTTCCTTATCGGCAAGGCCGGCATTTCGGGCCGCCACCACGATGGAGGCCACCGTGCGCTTGACATCCCACTCGAAGGGGCCGGGCAGGGTCTCGTCGAAGTCGTTCAGGTCGAAGACGAGGTCGCGCTCAGGCGAGGCGTACATGCCAAAGTTGCTGATGTGGCAGTCGCCGCACAATTGGGCGACGATGCCGCTATTCGGCGTGTGGGCGAGGTCGTAGGCCATGACGGCGGGCGCGCCGCGGTAGAATGTGAAGGGCGAAAGCAGCATGCGCCCGTGCCGGATGGGGACCAGGGCTTCCGTGCGTCCCTGGTTGGAGGCCTGGATGAGCGCAAGCATATCCCGGCCGCGCGGGGGCCTCCACTCGGCGTGAGCGGAGCGCGGCGTCGTTGCGCGGCGGCTGCGCCCCTTCTCGACGCGCGCGTCCATCGTGAGCCCGTTTACCGAGGGCAAACAACTCACCGCATCCGCTTTAACGGCCGTTAGCGTCTGATTCATACTTGATTCCTGTCCTTACCTGCGATTAGTTCCTGGCAGATCACGGCGCAATTCCGAGCGCCTGGGCGATCGATTCAAGCGTAAGCGCCGCGCCTGCGACGAGCTGCTGAAGCAGCGCGAGGCCGAGCACCGCAATGGCGACTGCCACGACGGGGAACAGCGCAGTGCGCCAGCCGCGGGTCTTGTGGGCCTCTGCCGCGCCGATCCAGACGCCAAACACGGATAGCAGCACTGCGAGCAGCGATGCGAGCGGGCGCAGACTCGGGATGAGACCGAGCAACAAGATCGCGTAGGCGCTGTGCGCGAAGCCGAAGCCCCGCATGGTGGAGGTGAACGTGCCTTTGCCGCCGAGCATTCGACCGGCCAGCCAG
>JALOOB010000449.1 GCA_025454635.1 Anaerolineae bacterium | reverse complement strand
CAGTAAACGCACCGGAAGTTACAGGCGTCGGTCAAAGAGACGCGCAGGTAATGGAGATGGCGGCCGTAGCTGTCAATCATGACCCGGCCCGGGCCGTCGTAAAACCGAATCTCGTTCATCGAGATGAAAGTTGCCTTTTTGTTTGTCAACCGGCGACCAGCGTAATGGCCGGGCGCAGGATGTATGCGCAGCGGGTCGATCCGTCGATGACCTGCGATTGCGCGCGTTCGGCATCGGGCAGGAGGCCCTGGATCATCGCGTGATCCATGAGGCACAGCTCCGGGTGCTGCTCAGCAACGCCGCTGTACGGGCAGTTGCATGCGCGCAGCTCGAAATAGCCGTCGCATGCTTCCCAGCGCGCGCTGTAACCCTTTTGCGTCAGGAACTCGGCCACCTGGTCGAGACGCTCTTCGACAGACTGGCCCTCGCGCGGCCGGGGCGCCTCGCTCACTGCGCGCTCCGCAACGCGGACGAGCAGTTGGGCGACTTCTTCCGGCGGGAGCACGGCCTTGAGCTCGGTCAGGACGCTGCTGGCAAGCTGGGCGTTGCGCTGGGGGAAGAGCGACATCGCATTGCGGGTGAGCGCGTACACCTGGCTGGGCCGCCCTGCGCCGTCCCGGCGGCGCACGCCGGTC
Organism: Anaerolineae bacterium; assembly: GCA_025454635.1. Lineage (GTDB taxonomy): Bacteria > Chloroflexota > Anaerolineae > CG2-30-64-16 > CG2-30-64-16 > JALOOB01. The sequence goes on along the minus strand of JALOOB010000449.1, from coordinate 2,182 downwards.
TGCTCGACCAGGTCTTCGCCGACGAGAATGTCGAGGTGATGGCGGACGCTGACCTGCGCCATCCCGAGCTGACCCGCCAGCTCGGCCACTGTGGCCGTGCCGTTTTCTTTTAGAATCTCGGTGATGCGACGCCGTACCGACTGCACGATTGGCTATCCCCCCTGAGACAAGACAGGCTGACCCGCGCTGCGCGACTCCGGGTCAGCCTGGAGCCGCATGATAGCACAGCAGGCTGCCTGTGTCAATTACTATGATTTTATTGAGACTTATTGCGTCAGGGCGACCACGCGGGGCGACCACATGGGGCGACCACATCGGGTCGCCCCTACGGCCGTGATACGCAGGGCGACCACATCGGGTCGCCCCTACGCGCCGGACGTCATGCGCTCGACCTCTTCCTCGGCGACGGACGGCTCGAGCTTGAGGAACAGGGGTTTGGGATCGCGCAGTGCCTGTCCGGGTTGGAGGTCACTGATCGCCCATTTGCCGGATGCGGCGGACGCGTCGTAACGCAGCGCGAGGTGGCTGCGCTCGCTTTCCGGGAGCGTTTCGGTGTACGGCTCGCCGAACAACTGACCGTCGTAGCCGAGTTGTTCGTGCAGCGCCTGGCAGGTGAAGGGCAGGAACGGCGCGAAGAGGACCTTGAGCGTGTCGATCACGCGGAGCGCGACATAAACGCTGGTTGCCGCGCCCTCCGGGTCGGTCTTGATCTGCTTCCAGGGCTCCTTGACGTTCAGGTAGCGGTTTGCCTCGTGGGCGAGCGCCATCGCCTCGCCGAGGGCCTGCTTGATCTTAACGGCGTCCAGCGCGGCGGTGACCTTGTCGAAGGCGGGCTGGATGGCGTCGAGCATGGCCTGATCGTCGGAGGTGAGCGCGCCGGGCGGGGGCACCTTGCCGTCGAAGCGTTTGTAGGCGAAGCCGAGCACGCGGTTGGCGAGGTTGCCCCAGGTGGCGACCAGTTCCTCGTTGTTGCGGCGGACGAACTCGTCCCAGGTGAAGTTGACGTCGGTGCTCTCGGGCATGCTGGCGGCGAGCGCGTAGCGCCAGGGGTCGGGCGCGTAGCGTTCGAGCACGTCGCGCATGACGATCATCCAGCGGCGGCTTTTGCTGAGCTTGCGGCCTTCGACGTTGAGGTACTCATTCGCGGGAACGTCGTAGGGCAGGTTAAGCCCGTGGCCGTAGCCGATGAGCATGCCGGGCCAGATGATGGTGTGGAAGTCGATGTTGTCCTTGCCGATGAAGTAGTAGGTGCGCGCCGCTCTGTCGTGCCACCATTCCTGCCATGCGTCGGGCCGGCCGGTGATGACGGCCCATTCCTTGGAGGCGGAGAGGTAGCCAATGACCGCGTCGTACCAGACGTATATGCGCTTGTCCTCGTAGCCCTCGACAGGGATGGTGATGCCCCAGGAGATGTCGCGCGTGATGGGCCGGCCGCGCAGCTCGCGGCTGGCGAGGCGGGAGACGGTGTAGTTGTAGACGTTGGGCCGCCAGTGGGCCTTGCTGCCGTCGCTGACCCAGGTGAGGAGCGGTTCGTTGACCGCGCCGAGGTCGAGGAAGAAGTGCTCGGTTTCGCGGACCTCGATGTTCGAGCCGCCGCAGTATTTGCAGCGGGGGCGGATAAGCTCGGTTGCGTCGTAGGTGCGGCCGCAGTTGTCGCACTGGTCGCCGCGCGCGCCGTCGTAGCCGCAGTGGGGGCAGACGCCCTCGACGTAGCGGTCGGCCAGCCACTTGTTGCAGTCGACGCAGTAGAGCTGCGGCATGGTGGCGCGGTAGACGATCTCGTTACGAATGTGTTCGAGGAACATCTCCTGGGTGACGGCCCAGTGGTTCTCGGTGTCGGTTTCGGTGAAGAGGTCGAATGAGATCCCCAGCTGCCGCATCATCTCGACGTTGCGGGGGTGGTAGCGATCGACCACCTGGCGCGGGGAGATGCCTTCCTCCTCGGCGCGCACGGTGATGGGCGTGCCGTGGGTGTCGGAGCCGGAGACCATGAGCACGTCGTTTCCGCGCAGGCGATGGTAGCGCGCGAAGATGTCGGACGGCAGGTAGGCGCCGGCGATGTGGCCGATGTGCATGTCGCCGTTGCAGTAGGGCCAGGCGACGCAGACGAGGATCTTCTCAGACATACGGATGCTCCATGCAAACAGAACGCCCTTCCGTGATGGGCGTAAGCCTGATTATA
>JALOOB010000007.1 GCA_025454635.1 Anaerolineae bacterium | reverse complement strand
TGCCCCGCGCGTCGCGCCCCCGATCGTGCATGAGGTGCTGCGCTCACCCGGCCAACCGCTGGACGCGGCGACGCGCGCATTTATGGAGCCGCGATTTGGGCTCAATTTCGCCGCCGTACAGACGCGCGCCCAAACCTCTGTGCCCGCACCGGCGTGCTTGTCCGTCGGTCAACCCAACGATCAATTCGAACAAGAAGCGGACAGCGTCGCGAAGCGAATTGCCCGGATGCCCGTTGATCCGGCGCATGGCCGTTACGACTTTGCCGGCGTTCGCATCCATACCGATGACCAGGCCGCGCAAGCCGCCCGCGCGATGAATGCCCACGCCTTCACCGTTGGCCCCCATATCGTCGTTGACCCGAGTCAATACGCACCGCATACCGCGGCTGGACGTGATCTGTTGGCTCACGAGCTGACCCACGTCGCCCAGTCCGCGAATCCAGGGAAGATGGCGGCTAGACCGGGTGACGCCTGAGGCAGGTCCGGAAATTGCTTTCACGAACGAAAATGGCAGCGTTCGAAGTTGGGCCCTGGGCTCTGGTCAGGTCGGCCTCGTCAGCGGAAACGCCACGGCCTGGCAAGAGCAAGGTTGGGTGCGGACCGAAGTGGGCGGCGAAGCGCAGGTGTCGCGCCGCCTTACTACGCATTACATCTTTAGGAATGATGGTCTGGACAATGACTTCCTGCAACTAAGGGTTAGCGGCGACATTACTGGCACCGCTAAGGCTGAGGACAGACTGCACGCTAAAGCCTATGGCGTCACCTGGGGCCGTATCACCGAGAGAACAGCTGCGAATCGAACTCCGCAGAATCAAGAACTCTTCCCGCCCGAGACCGCCGGCGGCGTGTCGGCAGCGACGCTCCGTAACTTGGGCGAGGTCGAGTTGGAAATCCCCGTTGGCGAGGGTGGCGGCTCAGCGCGCCTCAACTTCCACTTAACGACCGTGGACGAGGGCGATTTTGCCGGTTTTGCCGAGCCGCTTGCCGCCACCCGAGACGTATCTGATTCGATCGATGAAGTCGATCTGTTCATAGGTTCGCACATCTATGCGGAGGCGGACATCGAGTCCTCGTACGCCCTGTTCGCATCTCTTGACGAGAACTATGCCCGCGCAATCGCCACCTTCGCGCTCCAGTGGGAGAGCCGCCCTTCACCCACACCAAGAGCTGGCGCAGGCGGCGATGTTGAACCGCCAGACGAGATTGGAATCCTAGCCAAGCGCCGATGTTGGTCTGGGCGCAACTGTGAGGGCAAGGCGTACAGACAAAAATTCGCTCACTGCCACAACTGCTGGAACTATGCGAGTGGCAAGTCGCTCGGTGAGCCAGGAGCGTGCGAGAATTGTTGAGGGGTAATAGCATGCAAGTCATTTACCCGCGAAAGCAACAGGCGCCGAACAAACCGCTCTCCGTCAGTCTTTTGCAGCGCGCCGCGATTAATCCTACATCTCGGCATTCGGCGCCGCCGATCGTGCATGAGGTGCTGCGCTCACCCGGCCAACCGCTGGACGCGGCGACGCGCGCATTTATGGAACCTCGGTTCGGACTGGATCTTAGCGGCGTGCGAGTGCACACCGACAGAAAGGCTGCAGAGTCGGCGCGAGCGGTGAATGCGCTGGCATACACGGTGGGCGCATCAGTGGTCATGGGCGCAGGACAGTACGATCCTCATGGAAGCGCGGGGAGAGGACTCTTAGCGCACGAATTGACCCACGTGGTGCAGCAAGATGGGGCGTCGGTCCCGAATGACCTGGCGATTGGGCTACCTCACGACGATTATGAGCAGGAGGCCGAACAGATCGGAAGAACCGCGTTCGAAAGTAGTGGAATCCCGATCGCTGTGAGCTCGGCCCCGACGCGTCGCGTGCAAGGGCAGTTCATCACACCGCTAGGGCCAGGAGGGGGGTTTGGTGGCCTCATGGAGCGCGACCGGCAAAACGCGCGGCGATCTATGTCGACACCCATCCAGGTGTGCGCCCGACCGCTACAGAGCGTGCTCGGCGCCTTCGCAAACCACGCCTTTGTCGACGCCCCGCCCCATCGTTACGGGGTCATCACCCCGTTGTGCGCACCTACCGATGGTGGGCCAGACAATGTGCTGCAAGGGACCGTCGCACAGAAGTGGGACAATTCGCCAGACCCGTGCGGCCAGAGCCCGGTCAACTGCGTTCCTTGTCTGGCGAAACCAGGGGTGAGCGACGTGGGGCAGTGCTTGCGGGCAGCCTTCATGGCCTACAACAACCCCAGCCTCTACCGTGGATTCGGGCCAAACAGTAACACGTTCGCTGGCACCTTGGCGCGCGCTTGCTGTGCCGACATGGTGCCCAAGCCGTCCGTACTCGGCATCGTACCGGGGTGGGACGATCCGCCAGCACCTGCGCGTCCCGGCACGTGTCCACCTGGTCCAAGTTGTAGCTGATACGTCGAAATGAGATGTTGCAGATGGACGAACACACCTATTTGAATCAGGCAACTACGCTGCCCAAAGCGACGTCAGCCACGGGCGTGGTCCAGCGCTCCTGCGGATGCGGTCAGCACGTCAACGGCGGCGAGTGTTCGGAATGCCGACGAAAGCGCAAGGGCAACCTGCAACGCGCCGCCGTCGGTAGCTCTGTGCCAGATGTGCCACAGAGCGTGCATGAGGCGCTGCGAGCGCCCGGCCACAGCCTGGACCCGCAAACACGCTCGTTCATGGAGCCCCGCCTAGGGTTTGATCTCAGCCGCGTTCGCGTCCATACGGATGCGAAGGCAGCGCAATCCGCGCAGGACATTGACGCTCTGGCCTATACTCTCGGCCGCGACATCGTCTTCGCGCCCGCCCAATACGCTCCAGGCTCTCCGGCTGGCAGGCGGGTGATCGCTCACGAACTGGCGCACGTAATGCAGCAAGCGGTCACCTCACCGTCAACTGAGCTAAGGAGGCTGGGTGAAGCGGACACACCTCAAGAGCGGGAGGCGGAGGCGTTGGCTTCAAGCTTCGCTGGCCCGGAAGCCGGAGAGGCCGTCCTGCATCCGCCGTCGGAATCTGGCCGTGCGGGAGTCGTGCAGCGTATCGGCCCCGCCGGAGCCGCGGCAGCTGGCGCTGCCGTGGGACTGGCTGCGGGCATAATCAGTTTTGCGCTCGCCCTGGAATACGCCCAGAGTCTCGCAACAAGATACCCCGGCTGGCTTAACACGCTACCCAATTGTCCATGTCGAGAGTCCGACGTTGTCGCCGACCCAGGCACTTGGGGTCGCGAGTTGGTTTCACCCGGGGGCAGCATCATCCTACCGGAGTAACGCCGCGTACGCTTCGGTCCCTGGTTCTGCGCACGGTCAACAATGCACCTATGACTCTGCGGGGAATCTGCTGACTGAGGGACCGGGTGCTGGAACACCGGACTCATGGTCTCCGAACACGAACGGCGGGAATCACTTCCTGTATGACGTTGCGACGTGGCAAGTGCTGGGGTGGCGCATTTACAACCAGTACTGGCAACCGAACAACGGTAACGGCTGCGCCGCCAACCGCGGCGAAAACACCTTCATGCGCCGTCTGAGCGAATTCCTGCCGTAAACGGCGAGAGGAAGCTCGAACATCCAGCGATGCAATCGCAGGAAGGTTTGACTCGATGGAATTTGGACTAGAGCGGCAGAGACCAGCCGGCAAGAAACCATCTTTCACACCCGTGCCGGCCGATCTTTTGCTGCGCTCGGCCACCGGTCCATCGCCCGCTGCCGCGGTTCCGCCGATCGTGCGCGAGGTGCTCAACGCGTCCGGGCAGCCGCTCGACACTGAGACGCGCGCCTTCATGGAGCCGCGCTTCGGTCAGGACTTCAGCAGCGTGCGCGTCCACACCGATGGCGCGGCCGCGGAGTCCGCCAGAGCTGTCGGCGCGCGCGCGTACACCGTCGGACGCGATATCGTGTTCGGCGCTGAACAGCACCGGCCAGATACGCGCCAGGGCCGCTCGGACCTCGCGCACGAGCTCACTCACGTCGTCCAACAGAATTTTGCTGCCGCGCATCCTCAACGCTTGACGGTGGCGGATCCTCAAAACAGCCCGCAGAACCAGGCATTGGAGCGCGAGGCAGAGACCTCGGCCGCGCTCATAGCCCCTGGCCGGGTCCCTCAGCAGGAGCCCGTTCGGCAACGGTCTACTGCTGCGGTGCAGCGGCTCGCGGACCCGGCAGCCACTTCGGCCGCTGCCTGCCGCGTGGACTGCGATGCCACCGTCACCGGGCCAAGCAGCCTCTCCGGCACCCCGGTCCAATTCGGGCAGGACAGCGACAGTCTTTCGTCGACCAGCGCACGCAGCATCGACGGCTTCGCAGCAGGGCTGGGGGCAGCGAAGGCGACCACGCTCGTCGCCGTGGACGGCTTCGCCAGCACTGAGGGCGAAGAATGCTACAACCTGCAGCTCTCCTGCCGCCGCGCCCAGGCCGTCAAGCGTGAGTTGGTCAGCCAAGGCGTGCCGGCCGGCAACATCGCGACGTTCGCGCACGGCGAAACCAGCGAGTTCTCCCGGACTCAACTCGGGCCAAACCGTCAGGCCGTCATCTCCGTGCTCGGCGGGGCAAAGCCACCTCCTCCCGCGCCCGCCCCAGGCATCTCCGTGATCGGCTGCCCAACCCTGCCGTATGTCCTTGGCACGCGCGGCGCGTGCGCGAGCGGGGCCGACTTCACGTATCACGACTTCCCATCCCTCTCGGCCTTTAACACCGCGCTGGTGACGCCTTACAGGCTCGATTCGAACTTCACGCTTGAGTATGTCATGCTGCGCGAGCTCGCCGTGTTGGCCGGCGCGGAAGGCGCCGCCGCAGAGGCGCATTTCACCGCAGGCGGCGGCGCCAAGCGGACCCTCGGGCCGGGCACGACGCTAGGAGCCCTGGCCGCAGCCAGCCCGTCCTTTGCCGCCGCCTTGACCGTCGTGGACAGCGCGGTCCAAAGCCAGATTGCGGCGCAGGCCGCTACGGGAACCATCGACTGCTCGCGGCTGACCATGCCGCCCTCTGCGCTGCCGGCCATCGGCTTTACCTTCTCCGACGGTTCCACGCTGAAGGCGGTCATCGGCGGCACGCAGGGGTTGGAGGTCGACATTCTGTCGTTCATCGTCGATCCGGTCTCTCGGACCTACACGATTCAGTTTCGGTTCCTGATTTGTGACGACTTCGGCGTGGACGAAAGCGACCTTTACTCGCCAAGCCTGATCGCCTTCTGGGTGCTCCAGCACGAAAGAAGTGGCTATCGGCCCTATGTTCACGAACTCGTCGTAGAGCCGACTGTGACGCACTCGTTCTAGCGACACGCGCAAGCGACTTTCGGTTGCAGAGACTGGAGAAAGTGATGCCCGCACTACCCGGTTTACCCCGCCTCTTCAAAGGCGCGCTGATCGCCGTCGGCCCGTCCGATTCGAGCCGCAACGTTGTCGTGTTCCAGTATAACCCGGACACGATGACGCGGCGGCTGGAGGCGCGCGCGGTCAGCCAGGAAGGCGATCGCGGCGAGGCCTTTCGCCTCACCGGCACGGCTGATGAGACGATTACGCTCAACGCCGAACTTGACGTCACCGACCAACTCGCCGTCGGCGACCAGCTTGCGCTCGACCTGGGGCTGCACCCTACGCTCGCCGCGCTCGAGATCATGCTGTATCCGAGCAGCGCCACCGTGATCCAGAACGACGCGCTCGCATCCCGCGGCATTATCGAGGTAATCCCGGTCGAAGGGCCCATGCTGCTCTTCGTCTGGGGCGAGACGCGCGTGCTGCCCGTGCGCATCACCAGCTTCAGTGTGACCGAGGAGGCCTACGACGGGCTATTGAACCCGATTCGCGCCAAGGTCGACCTGTCCCTGAAGGTGCTCAGTTACAACGATCTGCCGATGACCGGCGACGCGCGCTTTTTGTTCCAGAGGTATCACGTCGCCAAGGAAAAGCTGGCCGGCGACAACCGCTTCAACAATCAAGCCGGCACAGGCGTCACGCTGGCGATTTGAGCAGGGGGATCCGATGACTTTTCCGCCAACCAGCCGCTACTATCTTATCGAAACGACGACGATCGAGATCGAGCCCGAGCGCCCCATCCGCTACCTGCGCCGCCGCCTCCTGCCGCCGCTCGATCGCTTCGTTCCGGTGCAGGAGCACTCTGTGAAGGAACCCGACCGGCTCGACAATATCGCCGCCCGCTATCTCGGCGATCCCGAGCAGTTCTGGCGCATCTGCGACGCCAACCCGATCCTCGAACCCGAAGAGCTTGAGGTCGCCGGGCGCCGCATCCTCATCACATTGCCCGAAGGCATGCCAGGAGCGTCCGGTGTTTAGCGGCGTTCAGCTCACCCTGCTCATCGGCTCGTTAGGTCTTCCCGGTCCCGCATCGCTGCCGCTCATGGAGGCGCTCCAAAGCGTCCAGGTCACCGAGCAGCGCGACCGCACCGGCTTCCAGATCACCTTCACGCTCGGGAAGCGCTCGCCCCTGCAGACCATGCTGCAGGCCGGCCAGATCGACCCGATGGTGACGCGCGTCGTCATCGCGGTCATCATGAACGGAACGCCCACCGTGCTTTGCGATGGAGTCGTTACCCGCCATGAAGTAACCCCGAGCAACCAGCCCGGCCAGTCCACGCTCACCCTCACAGGCGACGACCTGACGGTGCTGATGGATCTGGAGCAGGTGCGCAAGTCCTGGGCGAACGTGAGCCATTCCCAGCGCGTCCGCACCATTCTCGACAAGTATGGGACCTACGGCATCTCGAAGCAGGTGGTCGAGGCGCGAGTCGTTACCGTGCGCAACTCCGATCAGGGCGCGGACGCTCAGACCGTGACCGACCTCGCCTACGTCAAGGAGATGGCCCGTCTCAGCGGCTACACGTTCTACCTGCAGCCTGGCCCCGCGCTGAGATCGAGCGTCGCCTACTTTGGCCCGGACCTGCAGTCGCAGCTGACGCAGCCCGCGCTCTCGGTAAACTCAGATTGGGTCAGCAACGTCGAGTCGCTGTCGTTCAGCCTCGATGGGTTGACGAAGAGAAACAGCATCATCAAGATACTCGATCCCCAGACGCGCAGGCAAGCGATTGAGGTCTCGCTGCCCAGCATCGACCTCCTCAATCCGCCGCTTGGCTTGCGGCTGCTCCCGCCGGCCCGCACGGTCTTCTCCGAAGACCTGACTCGGCTGTCGAACGATGAAGCAAACTGGCGCGCGCTCGGCATCAGGCGCGAGGGCGCCGACACCGTGAGCGCCAACGGCACACTGAACGTGCCCCGCTACGGCGCCATCCTGCGCTCTCGCGCGCTCGTCGGCGTGCGCGGCGCCGGCGAGACCTATGACGGTCGGTACTACGTCGACACGGTGACGCACAACATCAAGGCCGGCCAGTACACGGAATCATTCACGCTCTCGCGCGACGGCCAGGTGTCACAGACGCCGAGCGTGCCCGTAGGAGGAGAAGGATGACCGGGCCCTATCTTGGCAAGTACCGCGGCACCGTGTTCAGCAACAACGACCCAGAGCAGCGCGGCCGCCTACAGTTAAAGGTGCCGGGGGTCCTTGGGGATGAGACATCCAGTTGGGCCGAGCCCGTCCTGTTATTCGCGGGTCCAAGCGGCGCTGCCATGGGCGCATACGTAGTGCCGCCGGAGGGTGCAGCCGTTTGGGTCGAGTTCGAACAGGGCGATCCGAGCTACCCGGTCTGGGTGGGCTGCCGCTGGGGCCAGCAGTCTGAGGCGCCGTCAGACGGGAAGAACGGCACGACACCGAACGAGAACCTGGTCCTCCAGTCGCAGCAGCAGCACAGGATCATCCTGAGCGATGCCAGCCCGTCGTCCGACAACGGCGGCATCGTCTTGAAAACCGCAGCCGGGGCCATGATCGTCGTGAACGACAGCGGCATCTACATCAACAACGGCAAGGGCGCCAGCATAAAGCTGGAAGGTCCTACCGTGAAGATCAACGAAGAAGCCTTATCGATCACGTGAGGGAGAACGCATGCCAGGTTTTCTGCTCGACACCAGCTCGACGGTGAATTGCTCCCACGCCGGTCCGGCGCGGGCGACGGCGCCCAACCCGCGGGTCAAGGTGAGCAACCAGCCCACAGTGACACAGTCTGCTCCCTGGGTGATAACCGGCTGCGCGCTACCGCCGCCGCCCGCCGCGAATGGGCCGTGTGTCACCGCCCAGTGGATGACCGGGACGACGCGCGTCACGTCCAACGGCCAGCCCTTGCTCTTCCAGAGCAGCCAGGCCACCTGCGCGCCAACCGGCACGCCTACGATCATTGTCGTCACCCAGACTCGCGTCCGGGCCACCTGAGCCGGCCGTGGTTCCCGAGTGGGAGGTCACATGAACATTGACTACCCGTGGCATTTCGATAACAAGGGCCGAACCGCCACGACCGGTGACAATGAACACATCCGCGATATGCTGGAGCAGTTGATCTTTACCAGCCCCGGCGAACGCGTTAATCGGCCTGAGTTGGGCACCGGCGTCATGCAACGCGTTTTTGCGCCCAACAGCCCGGAAATTGCCGCCGCGCTTCAGTTCACCATGCAGGCTGCCATCCAGCGCTGGCTGGGCGACCTGATCGAGCTGCAGGGGCTGATGGTGGAGAGCCGGGAGGCCCTCCAACTGATCACTATCCAGTATACCGTGCGTCGCACGGGCCAGGACCAGGTCGCGACCTTGACGAGGGAAGTGTGACGGGAAGGAGAGTGGGATGAGCGCCATTTGCCAGGAAGAACGGCGCCGGGATGCCGTGCGCCAGCGCGGCGATCTGGTTGGCCTCGACTACCTTGAAGTGGGCGGCGGCGACCCGGACGGCGATCGCCGCATGCTGAAAGTCTACTTCCTAAGCAAGCTGCCCGATGCGCTGCGCGACGGCGGCAGCCAGTTGCAGGGCAACGTCCGCATCGAGGGCGGCCGTCGCATACGCAACATTCGGGTGACGTCGGTCAAGACCTATCCTGAAGACGACCCGGAACGCGACGACTACATGCTGGTCTGGGTGGACCAGGAGGGCGATCACTCAACCTACACCCTCCGGCTGATGGGCCTGCCGGGGATAGATCCGCGCTACGATCACCTGGACTTCTCATTCAAGGTCGACTGCCCTAGCCCGTTCGACTGCAAGCCTGTAACCCCGGCTTACCCGGCGGAAGATGAGCCAGAGATCAGCTACCTGGCGAAGGATTACGCCACCTTCAGGCAGCTCATCCTCGACCGCCTCGCGCTGATCATGCCCGACTGGCGCGAGCGCCACGCGCCCGACATCGGCATCGCGTTGGTCGAGATTCTCGCCTATGTCGGCGACCACCTCAGCTACTACCAGGACGCGGTGGCGACCGAGGCCTACCTCGAGACCGCTCGCCAGCGCATTTCGGTCCGCCGCCACGCGCGCCTCGTGGATTACCAGATGAGCGAGGGCTGTAACGCGCGCGCCTGGATGTGCGTGGAGATCGACGGCGACGCAAGCCTGCCCGCGGACCAGATACGCTTCGCCACCGCGCCGTCCGGCAGGGATGCGCGGAGCTTCGAGCTCCTGTGGGAGGACGACGCAGCCTGGTGCGATGAACCGAGCATCGAGATCTTCGAACCGCTCGGCTATGCGCCTGGCGACGAGTTGAAGCTCTTCGCCGCCCACAACACCCTGCGCTTCTACACCTGGGGTGACCGCTATTGCTGCCTGTCCAAGGGCGCAACCTCTGCGACTCTGCTCGACGAATGGGTCGTCCAGTACGTCAAGAAGGAACCGCCCAAGCAGCCTGCGCCCAAGGGCGGCCGCAAAGGCGGCTTCCGCGTCGGCGTGACCCCCGAGCAGGAGCGGCAGGAGGAGCGCTGGGAGCGCCGGCTGAATCTCAAGGTGGGCGACGTGCTCATCCTGGAAGAAGTTCTCGGCCCCAAGACCGGCATTGCGCCCGACGCTGACCCGAGCCACCGGCACGCGGTCCGGCTCACCCGGGTCGATCCCGTCGAGGACCCGGCGTTTCCCGTCACGGTCACCGTCGGCGACGAGGAGATCGAGCGGAACACGCCCCTCGTCGAGATCGAGTGGGCCCCGGCCGACGCGCTGCCGTTCGAGCTGTGTATCTCGACGCAAGGAACAGACGAAAACTGCTCTTATTTCACTGATGTGACGGTTGCCCGCGGGAACGTTATCCTGGTGGATCACGGCTGCGCCTACGGCCCCGAGGACCTGGGCCAACCGCCCTGGGTAGACCAGGAGATCGTTTGCGAGTGCGAAGGCGAACCCGCAGAGATCGCGCGCATCGCGGGCCGCTTTCGTCCGCGGCTCCAGCGGTCCCCGCTCACTCATGCGCAGCCGTTCGCCGGTGTTGGCCCTGCCTCGCGCTTGCTGAAGCAAGACCCGCAGCTTGCCGAGCCCGCAATTTGGGTGAGCAGCACTCTGTCCGGCGAGGCGTCCACCCACGCCTGGAGCGCGCGCTATGACCTCCTGAGCAGCGGCCCGGACGACAGGCATTTCGTCGTGGAAACGAACAACGAGGGCGTCGTTCAGCTTCGCTTCGGTGATGACGTCTCCGGCGAGCAGCCCGAGGTGGGCGAGCATTTCATGGCCAGATACCGTGTCGGCAACGGCCCGCAAGGCAATGTAGGCGCCGAGGCCATCAACCGGGTCATCCTGCGCACGCGACCGCGCGCGGCGATCATTGGCGTGCGGAACCCGCTGCCAGCGCGCGGCGGCGCTGCGCCGGAGTCCATCGCCCATGCCCGGCTCATGGCGCCCTCTGCGTTCCGCCAGCAGTTGCGTCGCGCGGTGACGGCCGGCGACTACGCCCGGCTGGCGGAGCAAAACCCGCGCGCGCAGCGGGCCGGCGGCGCGCTCGTCTGGACCGGAAGCTGGTTCGAAGCCGCGGTCGCCATAGACCCGCTGGGCGCGGAAGAAGCGAGCAGCGACTTGCTGGCCGAGATCACTACGATGCTGGAAGACCACCGGCGCATCGGCCACGATCTTTCGGTCGCGAGCGCGCACCGGGTCCCGCTCGCCATCACACTCGAAGTCTGCATCCTGCCCACCTACCTGCGCAGCCACGTGGTGGCCGCGCTTGAGGCGCTCTTCAGCAACCGCGTGCTCCCCGATGGCCGGCTCGGCTACTTCCACCCTGACCGGCTTACCTTCGGCCAGGGCATCTACCTGAGCCAGTTGCTGGCCGCGGCGCAGGCTGTGCCGGGCGTCGAAAGCGTGCGCATCAAGCAGTTCGAGCGGCAGTACGAGGGCGCGAACGGCGAGCTTGAAAGCGGCGTGCTGCCGCTCGGCCCGTTTGAAATCGCCCAGGTCGACAACGACCCGAGTTTCCCAGAGCACGGGCAGTTTAGGATTGAGCCGACGGGTGGGAGGTAAGCGATGACAGATGCAGCTTCGACGCAACTTGCGACGGAAGGGCGCACCGCGCCCCTGCCCATCTACAACCGGCCCGGCCTAAGCCAAATCGGCTTTCGCATCGGCACACACTCCGCCTTCCTGCGCGCCATGGAAAGACGTCTGGCCGGCCTGTCGCTCGTCATGCCCTTCTCCGAGACGGATGCTTTGCGCGTCCACAGCTTTGGTATGGAGCGGGTCTATCCCTTCCGGGGCTTCCGCCGCCGCCGATATGACCGGATCGTCAGGGTCGAGCAAGACGGGGTCGAGATCAGCGCAGTTGTGGAGCCTGGCGAGTGGGGCGCGCTGGAGCAAACCCGCCCCGGCTTGACCACTCGCAGCCCTGACGACCCGTCCATCGCGCTGCTCGACGCTTGGGCCACGGTCGCGGACGTCCTTACCTTCTACCAGGAGCGCATCGCCAACGAGGGCTACCTGCGAACCGCGCTCGAACGCCGCTCGGTTCTCGAGTTGGCCCGGTTGGTAGGCTACGCGCTGCGCCCGGGCGTGGCCGCGACCGTGTACCTGGCCTACACGATCGACGAGAAGTTCACGGATACTGCGATCATCGATTCAGGCGCGCGCGTGCAGAGCGTCCCCGCCCCGGGCCAGCTCCCCCAGACCTTCGAGACGAGTGACAAGCTGCACGCGCGCGCCGCATGGAACCGGCTCCAGCCGCGCCTGACGCGCCCGCAGCAGCTGGACAAAGTCAAGAGCAGCGGCCTCATCTACTTCAAGGGCGTCGCCACGAACCTTAAGCCGAACGACGCTCTGCTCGCCCCCTTCCCCGATAGGGCAGACGGCGAGCTGTTCCGGGTGGTGACGGTGGATGTCGACCGCGCCGCGGACCGCACCAAGGTTACCGTCCTCCCGTGGAACGGAGTCTGGAGCATCCCGGTTGATGACGCCGAACGCGTCTACACCGAGGAACTTGCGAAGCTCCTGGCAGACGTCACCAGCGAAGACAATGTGAAAGACTTCAATGTCGACCCTGAGGGCATAACGGCCCAAGAGGTGACGAACGCGTTGGCTCTGTTCTCCCGCTCATTGTCGAAAGCGCTTGCTCAGGGCAGGGTCGACGCGAGCGCCGTGCCTGTAGCCGCCGCATTACGGCGTCAGCTGAACGACGCACGAGTTGCCCGGCACACAAACATTGCTCGATGGGTAGCCGACTCTCTGGAGCGGTGGCAGAGACTGGCCGAGCAACACCATCGTGCCGGACCGCTTGTTGGCCTCGGTGATCCGCTCCTCGGCGTCATGGCCGGCCTCTCGATCCCACCGTCGCAGCCGCCCGCGAATGCCTACCGGCTGAGTCAGAGCCTTGGCGCGTCCTTCGCGCCCCGGAGCGATGCCGGCGTCAAAGCCCTCGCTGCGGCGCAACCCGAGCTGGGCGCGCAGGTAAATGCTGCGCTGGCCAACGTGCAGGCCGCGCCGGACAATCCGCTCGAAGTGTATGCGCTCCGCCTCAAGGCCGGCGTCTACGGCAACACCGCGCCGCCCCGATCCGTGCTCGACGAAAAGGGTCGCGCGAAGGCGACGGAGGACTGGCCGCTCAATCCTGGCGTCCTGTCGGTTGGCCTGACGCTTCCGCCAAACGAGCAGACAGACATCTACGTGGCCGCGGCCGGGCTGACCGTCGACAGGCAGACGTTCGAGTCGCAAGTTCCCCTGCCGCGAGACAAGGAGACGGCGGACCTCGAGCTGGGCGACGAAACGGTGACGGTCCACTATCCCAATACCGGACGCGCCGGCGTGTACACCTTCAGGTTCTCGGATGGCCGCACCGTCGCCATTGAAGTAGCCGGCGGAAACGCGGCCAGTGTCGGGATTACGCTGGACGTGGCCGGCGTTGAGCAGAGTCTGACGCTCGTCCGCGGTCAATCGGCCAGCCGATCCACGAAAGAGAGCCGGCTGCGCGCCAGCTACGGGACCTTGTTGAACGACAATGGCCGGCCGAACGCATTCCAGGTTATCGTCGAGAACGAGGAGTACCGGCCGGCGTCTCCGCTGAACGCGATCGACCTTGATGGGGTCTACGAACAGGCAACGCCGCAGCAGTGGGCCGCCATCATTCATCCGCAGCGGACTATCGTGACGACCATTACCGCCGCCCGGGCAGTCGGCCGCAACAGCTACAATTTCCCGGCCAAAGTGACCGAGCTGACGCTCGCCGCCGGTTGGCTCAATGAAGAACGGTGGCTGGCAGAAATCAAAGATACGGTGGTGCTGACCCATAGCGAGAAGCTCGAGTTGGCCGGGGAGCCCATCGAGGAACCGATCTGTGGCGCCGACCAGTGGATCGAGCTGGACGGGATCTACAGCGAGCTCAAGGCCGGTCGTTGGGCGATCGTCGCCGGCGAGCGGGCCGACATCCAGGACGCCAGCGGAAACACGGTGAGCGGATTGCTCAGCCAGGAGTTGGTCATGCTTGCCGAGGTGCAGCACGACGTCTACCGCGGCCAGACCGACCCGAATCTCCAGGCCGCGCTCCGCGCAGGCGGAGGTCAAAGCGAGGGGCTGCCGGAAGAACCGGGCGACCGCAACCACACCTTCATCAAGTTCGCGACGCCCCTGCAGTTCTGCTACCGCCGCGACAAGGTCACGATCTACGGCAATGTCGTCCGCGCAACGCACGGCGAGACGCGCAACGAGCCGCTGGGCTCGGGCGACGGCAGCAAAGAATTCCAGTCCTTCATCTTGCGCCAGCCGCCCCTCACCTACGTGTCCGCCCCCAACCCGGCCGGCGTCGGGAGCACGCTCGAAGTCTTCGTCAACGACATACGCTGGAACGAGGCGCCGGGCATTGCGGGCCTGCAAAAACGCGACCGCGCCTATCTGACCCGGACGAGCGACGACGGCAAGACGACAGTGATCTTCGGCGACGGCCGCCAGGGCGCCCGGCTGCCCACCGGGGTCGAGAACATCCGCGCCCGCTACCGCACCGGCATCGGCAAGCCGGGCAACGTCCAGGCCGAACAGATCACCAACCTTCAGACCCGGCCGCTCGGCGTCAAGAGCGTGATCAATCCCCTCCGGGCCAGCGGCGGCGCGGACCCGGAGGGCCGCGACCAGGCGCGGCGCAATGCCCCGCTTGCTGTCCTCGCCCTGGACCGCCTCGTCTCCGTGCAGGATTATGCCGATTTTGCCCGCACCTTCGGGGGCATTGGCAAAGCGCATGCGGCCCGGTTGAGCGACGGCAAGCGCCAACTCCTCCACCTCACTATCGCCGGCGCAGGCAACAGCCCCATCGACCCCTCCAGCGACGTCTTCCGCAATCTCATGGTGGCCTTGCGCGAGTACGGCGATGTCTCGCTGCCGGTGCAGCTCGATACGCGCGAGCTCATCCTAATCGTGCTGCAAGCCAGGGTCGCCATTGCGCCCGATCGCGAGTGGGAGATAGTCGCGCAGGCCCTGAAGCAGAAGCTGTACCAGACGTTCAGCTTCGACGAGCGCGAGCTAGGCCAGGATGTCCTCCTGAGCCACGTCCTCAGCGTTATGCACAGCGTGCCGGGCGTGACGTTCGTCGACGTGGACATCCTCGGCGGGGTCGAGGAAAAAACGCCCGACGCGCAAGGCGTCCTGCGCCTCCGCACGCCGGAGGAAATAAATGGCGCCGTTCAACTCCTGGTCGCGGACAAGGGTCACAAGCAGCCGCTAGCGCGCGTGTCGGTCGCCCTTGCCGGAGGCCAGGGCGCGCTTCATCCGGCCCAGCTCGCCCTGCTCTTGCCCGAGGTGCCCGACACCCTGATTCTAAACCTGATATCGTGAGGTCTGGCCGATGAACGATCTCCAGGGACCCAGCCAGCCTGAAGGGCTGGACCACCTATACGAGTTGTTGCCCGCCTTCTACCGCTCGCGCGACGCTGACCGCGGCTATCCCCTCATGGGGTTGCTCCGCGTGATTAACGAGCAGGTGGAAGTCGTCCGCCGCAACATCGATCAACTTTATGACAACTGGTTCGTCGAGACCGCGGAGGAATGGGCGCTGCCCTATATCGGCGACCTCATCGGCTTTCAGCCCGTCACCCCGGGCGTCCAAACCGGCGACCCGGCAGCCGACGCGCGCCGCGACCTGATCCTGAGCGCGCGGGCGCATATTGGGCACACCATCCGCGACCGCCGCGGCAAGGGAGTCCTCGCGCTGCTCGAGCTGATCGCTCAGGACGTGGCGGGCTGGCCCGCCCGCGCCGTGGAGTTCTACCGTCTCCTCGGCCGCACGCAAAACCTCAGCTACCTCCACACCGACCGCGGCGCGACGGTCAACCTCCGCGACGTCGAGGCGCTCTCCAAGCTGGACGGCCCGTTCGACCAGCTTGGACACACAGTAGACGTGCGTCGCATCGGCAGCGCCCATCGTCGCGGACGCTACAATATCCCGAGCGTAGGTCTTTTCGTGTGGCGGCTCAGACCATATTCCGTCACCGGCACAGCCGCGTTGTGCCTGGAGGAAGACGGGCCACATTGTTACACCTTCAGCGCATTAGGTCAGGACACGCCGCTCTACCGCAAGCCCGCGCCCGAGCGGCGCCCGGCCGACATCGCGGGCGAGATGAACGTGCCGGCGCCGATTACGCGGTATGCCTTCGAAAAGCGCATGGCGGATTTCTACGGCGCGGGCAAGAGCATGGCAATCTACGTCGACAACTGGGGCGGCTACTACGACGCTGAAAAGCGCAAGCCGAAGCCTGTGCCCATCGAGTCCATCATCGCGGCCGACCTCACGAACTGGCATTATGTGCCCCCGCGCGGCAAGATCGCCGTCGATCCCGTGCGCGGCCGCATCGCCTTCCCCCCCGGTCAGACGCCGCGCCAGAAGGTCCAGGTCGATTATTACTACGGATTCAGCGAGAACATGGGCGGCGGCGAATACGACCGCGTGTTGAGTGAGCCGCGCGCGGCCAGCGTCTATACGGTGAGTCAGCAGCCCGGGGCAGACTACATCCGCATTGTCGACGCGCTTGACGCCTGGCGCCGCGACCGCCCCGCCGACGCTGTCATCGAGATCCTGGACAGCGCCGTCTACATCGAGCAGATCAAGATCGTGCTCGACGACGGCCAGAGCCTGCAACTGCGCGCGGCCAATCGCAGGCGCCCGATCTTGCGCCTGATCGACCTCCGGCCCGACCTGGCGGACGCGCTCTCGGTCGAGATGTCCGGCGACAGTCGCCTGGTGCTGGACGGACTGCTGATCACCGCGCGCGCGGTCCATATCCGCCGGAAGGACGAGGGCGACCCCGTGCGCTACGATGAAGACAGCGCCGAACAGACAAGCGCGCGCGCCGAGGTGGTCTGCGGCGCGCGCGTCGTCATCCGGCATTGCACGCTGGTGCCCGGGTGGGGCCTGCAAAACAACTGCGAGCCGCGCCGCCCAACCGAGCCGAGCATCGAGGTCTACAATCTGCGCGCCGCCCTGCGCATCGAGAAGAGCATCGTCGGGTCCATCCAGATCCACGAGGACGCGGTAAACACTGAGCCGATCCCCCTGACCATTACCGACAGCGTGGTGGACGCCACCGGCCCCTACCAGGAGGCCATCGGCGCGCCAGGCAGCTGGCCCGCCCACGCGGTCCTGACCGTCCGCCGCGCAACCATCTTCGGCATCGTCCAGGTGCACGCGGTGGAGCTGGCCGAGAACAGCATCTTCATGGACTGTGTCCACGTGGCGCGGCGCCAGATCGGCTGTATGCGGTTCTGTTACGTGCCGCCGGGCTGCCGCACCCCCCGTCGCAGCAACTGCCAACCCGACATGGTCGACGCCGGCAAGAGCGGTGAGGAGCGGGAACGCGAGCGGCAGCGCGTCCGGCCGCGCTTCAACAGTGTCCAGTACGGCACGCCCGCCTATTGCCAGTTGGCAGAGACGTGCGCCCAGGAGATCAAGACGGGGGCCGACGACGAGTCGGAGATGGGCGTGTTCCACGATCTGTTTCAGCCTCAGCGCGAGGCCAACCTGCGCGGCCGTCTCGGCCAGTTTGTGCCGGCGGGTATGGAAGCCGACATCTTGTTTGTCAGTTAGGAGGAGAGCATGACGGGCGACTTTTCCAGGGACACCTTTGACTCAACGAAACACTACAGTCGAGTGTTGATGCAGCAGGGACGCGCGCAACTCGACAGCGACTGGAACGAACAGACCGCGCTCGTGAACCAACTCGTGCAATCCCTGGCCCGTGATGTCTTCGGCGCGCACGGTGGCCCCGCCACAGAGCTTGGCTTTGAAATCACCCTGGATAACAAGAACATCAAGATCGGCAAGGGCCGCTACTACGTGGACGGCATCTTGTGCGAGAACGACGGGGACTGCTGGTATCAGCGCGTGCCCAGTGATCCGCAGAAGCCGCGCCAGCCACACTACGATCCGCCGGCGGACGAGCAGATTCAGGATCCGGGCGTTGGCAACCTGTTGGTTTACCTCGACGTGTGGGAGCGCATCGTCACGTACATTGACGATCCGGCCCTGCTGGACCCGGCGCTGGGCGGCGTGGACACGACTGCCCGCGGGCAAACGGTCTGGCAGGTGCGCCTACGTGAGATCGATGCCGGCGAAGCGGCCAAATGCGACGACCTGCTGAAGAAGCTGACGGACCGCGCCGAGGACGCCCTCCTCAAGGCGAGGTTGTATCAGGGCGAGGCCAGCACCGATCCGTGCATCCAGTCGCCCGAAAGCCGCTACCGGGGCGCGGAAAACCAGCTCTACCGCGTGCAGGTCCACACTTTCACCAACGACAGCAAAACTTTCAAGTGGTCGCGCGAGAACGGTTCCGTCATCTATCCCATCGTGGCGTTCCGTGGCGAGATCGCGACGCTCGCAAACATGGGCCGGTACGAACCCCTGCAGGAGGGCGTCTGGGTCGAGTACGTGGACGACCATTTCGCGCTCGGCAGCGCGCCGGGGCCGATGTTCCAGGTTGTCACGGTCGACCCCGTAGAAATGAAGGTCACGCTGAAGGTCGCGAAGAGCGCGCCTCCGTTCTCTTTCGACGCGGACGCGCACCCCTTCCTCAGGCGCTGGGACCAGAAGGCCAACAAAAAGACGGCGTTGAACGACAAAGGCACGGTGGACTTCACGCCAGGCGAGGGAGAAACAGGCTGGATCGACCTCGAGGATGGGTTGCAGGTCCAGTTTCAGAAAGATGGCGACTTCCGCTCCGGGGATTACTGGCTGATCCCCGCGCGTGTCGCAACGGGCAAGATCGAATGGCCGGAGCACGCGGACGGCAAGCCGAAGGCAGTTAAGCCGCGGGGTGTCACCCACCACTATGCGCCGCTGGCGATGGTGGAGGCGGGAGTCGTGACCCCGTGCCGCTGGAAGGTGACAATGGATCGAAAGCTTGCGACATGATGTCACGCCGGCTCACTGCCAGCCCACCCGGCGATCCCGTACGAGCCGGTCAGACGGCGGTCCTGATGGCGGCGAAGTGAGTTATATCCAGAAAGCAGGAGAACGAAGATGGAGACCAAGGGCTCGACGACAATCAACAATCTGAACGATCTGAAGAACCTCGACAAAGACGCGAAGCAGCAGTCAAGCAAGGCCAGCAGCCGAAGCGCAATCCTCGACAAGGCAGTCAAGGACCTCGAGCCGACCCTGGCAGACTTGAGCAAGGCGCGCGCGGAGGCAACTGCAGCGGCCGACAAGGCGGACGATGCGCGGGCGAAAATCGACGAGGCTTACGACAGGGAGCAGTTGCAGCCCGTGCTCGACGCGCGCGCAAAGGTGGACGCAGAGGTCGACGAGGCCGGCAAGGCGGTCGCCTCGGCCACGGCCGCGGTCGGTCGGGCAAAGGACGCGGTGACCGCGGCAAAGTTTGCCTACGACGCAAGCGTGGCGAGGTTCGACGAAGCGCAGAAGAAACTGTCGGGACTGCCAAAAACGATCCGCGACGGGTTGGCGCAGGTCACGACGCTGCAAACCCAGGTGAAGGATGCGCTCGCGAAACAGCAACTGGTGGATGTCGGACTGAAGGGCGCCGACCTGGAAGACGCCACTGCCGACCTCAGGCACGCCGCAAGCGCCGAGCGCGAAATCCAGTTGTGGCACCATCTGAGCGCCGAGTTGGACGATCGTCTCCAGAAGGCCGACGCGCAAGCGGCCGCGCAAGCCGAGCTCGCGAAAGCGGAAGAAGCGCTGGCGGCCGCCAAGGCCAAGCGCGACGATGCCTGGAAGGGACGGCTCGACAAGATCAAGGCTGCAGTGGCTGCTGCGCAGACGCCCGCCGCGGCGCGGAACGAACCGCGAGGCGATGCGCGAACCCAGGCGCGCACCGAAGAGCGAGCCGGCGCCTCCGCGCGGTAGAGCGCATGCTCCGGCCGCGATACGCCGGACCGTGGGTCGTCTCGTGACGTCGACGGTCCGGCGTATCATGCGCTTCGCTCGCCGCCCTCAGTCCTCTATCTCCACGTCCGTCCAGAACCAGGGCCGGATGCCGGAGAACGGGTAGCGGCGCACGCGCGGCTTCATCAGCAGGTGCATCCAGCCGTAAACGACCGGCGCGATCCCCGCGCGCTCCGACAGCAGAGCGTCCGCCGCCGTGTAGCAGGCCAGCCGCTCCGGGCTGCTGCGCGCTGAACGCGCGGACGCGAGCAGCCCCTCGTATTCCGCATCCCGCCACGGCGTCGCGTGCCAGCGCAGCCCACAGCGCAGGAAGGAGTCAGGGTCAGGGTAGTCCGCGCGCCACGCGCTGTAATACATCGGCACGCGTTCGCTCGTCATACGGCCGAGGAACTCCGCCCAGGCAAGCGCCTCCGTCCGCACCGTCACCCCGAGCCAGCGCTGCCACTCCGCCGCCATATACTCCACCGTGTCCCCCGCCCAGTTGTCCGTCACCAGGGTCACTTCGGGAAAGCCCGCGCCGCCCGGATAGCCCGCCGCAGCCAGCAGCCGCCGCGCTTCGGCAGGATCGAACGGCAGCGCGATGCCCGGCGAATGGCCGGGCATCCCCGGCGGCACGAAGCCTCCATCCGCCGGCGTAAAGAGGCCCTTGAGTTGCCCGTGCGCCAGCCGCTCGCGGTCACACGTCATCGCAAACGCGCGACGGACCCTCGCGTCGTCGAACGGCGGCTGCGACGTATCGAAGCCCAGTTGCCAGGTGACCAGCCGCGGCCCGCTGCGGAACTCGCCCGCGTGCGTCCGCTGCACCTGCTGCAGCTCGGCCATCGAGTAATCCCCGCTCAGGCGCACGACGTCCAGCTCGTCCGCGTCGTAGCGACGCAGCATCTCGGCCGAGTCGATGTCGAGCGCCAGCAGCACATCCTGTACGTTGCCCCGCCAGAGCCCGTGATAGCGGGGGTTGCGCGCCAGACGCATCACCGCCCCGCGCTCCCATTCGGCCAGCATCAGCGGGCCGTTCGTCACCAGTTCCGACAAGCATTCGCCGGTGAGCGGCGCGCGACCGAACGCGTGGCGCGGCAGCGGCAGGGTGACCGGATGCGCCAGCAGATGTGGGAAGTAGGGCGCGGGCGTCTCCAGGCAGACCTCCAGCGTCCAGTCGTCGGCCGCAACCACACCGAGCGCCTCGGGGTCTGCAGTTTCGCCCGTGCGAAATGCGCGGGCCGCCACGATGTCGTCCAGCAGCTCCGCGTGCCCCGACCGGGTGAGCGGGTCCAACACCCGGCGCCACGCAGCGGCGAAGTCGCCCGCAGTCACCGGCGCGCCGTCGTTCCACTGCGCGTCGCGGCGCAGGTGAATAACATAACGCCGCCCCTCGTCCAGCACCTCCCAACCGGTCGCGATATCGGGCGTGACCTCCAGCTCTGGGCTGTGCCGGGCAAGGCCGCTGTACAGCTGCGTGATCACGGCGGACGACATGAAGTCCGCGCCAAGCGCGGGGTCGAGCGATGCGGGGCTGGACCAGTGCGAACGCAACGTGCGATTGGCCGTGGCGAGGATCGGCTGGGCCGACGTGCGCGTCTGACGCCACAGTTCGAACGCCGCGTCGTACGCCCGGTTAGCGTCTTCGAAATGGAACGCCGCATGGCTCGCCAGGCCCGCCTTCATCAGCGCGCGCGCCGCCCGCTCGCGCTCGCCCACCTCAGCAAAGGCTGCGCCCGCGCGACGGTAATAGCCTGCGGCCTCCGCTTCCGCCAGCAGCAGTCGCTGCCCGTCGCCCGCCTGCAGCCACTGCTCGGCTGCGCGGAGCGCCAAGCCGCCCAGGCTCAAGTGGTGGGCCAGGTGCGCCGCCGCATCGCGCATCTGGCCCTCGGGCGCCTCCGCGAGCGAGTCCGCCACCGCGCGGTGCAGCGCCTTGCGCCGCGCCGGTCCGAGCTCCCGGTAGGCCGCCACGCGCAACAGCTCGTGTCCGAAGGCGTAGCGGTCGCCGTCGTGTTCGCGAATCACGAGGCGGCGCCACAATTCGTCGAGCGCGGGGATCAGTTCTGCTTCGGGCAGGCCCGCGGCGCGCGCCAGCAGTTCGAGCGAGAAAGGCCGGCCGATCACCGCGGCCGCCTCGGCCAGGCGCCGGGCCGGCGCGGATAGCGCCTCCAGCCGCCGGCGCATCACCTCGTCGAGCCGCGGCGTGAGCGTGATTTGCTCGGGGCAGGCCGCGCATTCGTCGTGCGGCCCGCCGCTCTCCCCCGCCGGTTCGCCGGATAGGTGCTGTGTCGCCGTCGCCCCTCGGCCCTCGGCGTGAAGTAACTCGATCAGGAACAGGGGGTTGCCGCCCGTGATCCGATGAAGCCGCGCGACCGCGTCGACCCCGAGCCGCGCGCCTGCCACGCGCGCGGCCAGCTCGCCCGTCTCCGCCTCGCTCAGCGGGCCAATGGCGATTTCGCCCCATGCATCGCGGCCCGCCAGCCCCGCGCGCACCGGGCGCAGCGCCCGCTCGGCGACCGCGTCGCCGAGCGGGGCGGTGATAAGGACGAGGCACGCGGCGTCGGGCGCCTGGCGCAGCGCGAAGGTCAGCCAGTTCAGCGTCCACGCGTCGCACCAGTGCGCGTCGTCGATCAACAGCGCGAGCGGCGCGCGGCGCGCAGCGAGCAGCGCGGCGGTCAGCGCCTCCCAGAGCCAATGGTGAGTCCCGGCGCCCGCCGGGGCCGTCGTTCGCTCGCCGTCGCCCGCCGGTTCGATCAGCCGGGTGACCGCCTCCGCGTGCGCCGGCGCGAGGCCGCGGAGCCGCTCGCGCAGCGGCTCATTGTGGAACCACTCGGCCACCGGCGCGTAAGCGAGGTCCTTGGAGGTGGGCGCGCAATGCGCGCTCGCAGTCAGGCTTCCGTGGGCCGCCGCGAAACTGAGGAAAGCCTCGGCAAGGCGGCTGCGGCCGGCGCCGGCCTCCCCAGTCAGCAAGACGACCTGCGCATGGCCTTCCTTCGCAGCCTGCCAGCGGCCCAGGAGGTCGCGCCACTCGGCATGGCGGCCGATGAGCGGCGCGCTATCTATCCGTCCGTTGCTTCGCGCCGAGGCCGGCGCCGTTGCCGGCAGATCTTCAATGCGCAATATCCGCAGGTGCAGCGCCTGGGTTTCCGCATCGGGATCGACGCCAAGCTCGCGGCGCAACAGGGCCGCGCAGGTGTGATACGCGCGTAGCGCGGCGGTGCGGTCGCCCTGAGCCAACTGGATGCGCATAAGCAGGCGGTGGCCGCTCTCGCGCAGCCCGTCCGCGCGGAGCAACGTTTGCGCCAGCAGCGCGGCCTCCCCATGTCGCCCGTTGTCTTCGAGCAGGGTCGCGAGCCGTTCGAGCCCCTCCAGGTAGGCTGCGTGGAGGCGTTCGCGCTCTGCGCTGAGCCAGTCGTCATAATAGCCGGGGAGCAGCTCGCCGGAATACGCGCGAACGAGGGCCGCAAGCGCCCCCTCTTCGAGATCGGGCCGTGCGGCAGCGCGCGCATCGGATGCGGCCTGCCGCGCGTTCTCGAAGTCGGCCACGTCGAGCTCGACCGGCATCTGCCACTTCAGCGTCTCGGAGTCGAGGTCGAGGTAGCGCGCAATAATGGGGAACGATTCGCGCAGCCGGTGGATGAGCGTCCGAAGGTTGCCGAGCGCCTGCCGCTCGCTCGTGTCGGGCCAGAAGAGGAAGGCGAGTTGGTGTCGCGTGGGCAGCGCGCTGCGGTTCAGGAGAAGGTATGCCAGCATGCGCTGGAAGCGCGCCTGGGGCACATCCAGCGGGCCGCGCTCCGCGCAATAGGCCCGGAATCCGCCCAGCAGAGCGAACGCGAGCCTGTCGCCGTTAGGAGTCATACCGGGCTTGGCGCTCCCGGCGGTTAGGTCACTGTTCACCCTACGACCTCACTCGACACAAGCAAACACCGCGACAGCTTCGAACACGGAAAGCGGACAGATGGCGTTGCGCAGCGAGCGATGGGAGAGCCAGACAGAGCGCGCAACTTGTATCGTACACACCCCAAACAAGTCTGTCAAGCGATGAAGCGCATTTGAGGCGCAAGCCGCGCTATGATCGGCCACGGCCGGCTTGCTCGCCATGCGCCGCGCTCGCCCAACTCAACCAGGAGGCCCGATGCAGTCGAATGACGAAGAGAGGTATGTCCTGCTCGTGCGCCACGCCGCGCGGGAGCGCCGGTGGGACCGCTCCGAGTCAGAGCACGACATGCTCAACTGGTGCGCCCCCGCGGTCCCATCCAGCCCGCCGACGCTCTCCGATGCCCCGCGACGCCCATTGGAAGGCAAACCGCTCACGTACAGCCTGGCCGGGCAACTAGCGGATCAGTTGGCGACCGACGGGGTGCGCGTGCAGGCCATCTACACGAGCAGGCACAGGGTCGCGCAGCAGACGGGCCAGGTCTTCAGCGAGGTGCTGGCCGCGCGCTTCGGGTCGCCGGTCGATTGCAGCCTGCTCGACGAGTTGACGCCGCAGCCGTCTGACACCGACAGCCGAACGGTCAACGCCGCACCGGGGCCGAAAGGGGAGAGCAAACCACCTTGGCTGGACCGGCCTCCAACGGCGGCGGGAGCGGCCGGCGCGAACCGCAAGTCCGCACTGCTCGTCGTCGGGCATCAGCCCCAGCTCACCGAGATCGCGAAGCAGTTGCTCGGCGGCAAGCTCCCCGCAGGCGCGCTGCCGCTCGCTAACTCCGAGATCGCCTGCATCCGGGCGGGCTGCGCGTCGCGCCTCTGCTGGCTGCTCACCGAAAAGCCCGCCGACCTGCGCAGCGAGTTGGAGCGCAAGATCCAGTCAAAGTTGGACGTGGCCAAGTTCTTCCTGGCCGCGATCACGCTCAACTTCGGGCTGTTCCTGGAGACCGACCTGTGGGGAAAGACCGACCTGCTCGGCGCGCTGCTGTGGACCGCCGCCCTGCTGTCAGCGCTCGCGTCGTTCGGCCTGACCGTGGCAACGCTCTACTCTTACGACCGACTCGCCATGCCGCGCGCATTCTGGGGCGGCGCGCGCACCGACGAGCGCGGCCCCTGGACAATTGCGCGGCCGCCGAGCCAGGATCAGATTGTGCTTTTCTATGAGATGACGCGGGTCTGGAGGGAGTTCTTCACGCCCGCGATGGTCACCGCGGGGCTGGCGCTGGCGCTGCTGGTGATTTTGTTCGCAGCCAAAACCCTGCCCGCCGACGCGCTGGGGCTACCCGCGGGCGTCGTGCTAGCGCTTCTCGCCGGCGCAGCGGCCATTGCGCCGGCAATCTGGTACGCGCGGAGGAAGCCACGGCTGGGGGTGGACGACTGAGCGCAGCGGCAGCCGTTGCGCGCACCTCGCCCCGGCATCGCCCTGGCGGCCGTTATCTTGTCGCGTGCTGCGCCCTTACCGTTCGCCCGACGGGTTCAGCAGGATCTCGTCGGGCGACTGCCCAAGCCACTCATACGCCGCCTTGACCGCGCTGTTGACCGATTCCCCGATCTGCGGCGTCGCCAGGAAAATGTTCTCGTTGCCGATGATGTTCAGCGAGCCGGTCTTTGCCAGTTGCTCGCGCACCGCCGGGTCCACACCCACCAGCATGAGCCGGCCGCCGTTCTTCCGCAGCGACCCCGCATAGCGCTGCAACACGTTGATGAACGTGCTCCCGACTTCGCTCTCGCCGCGAATGACGATCGCGACGACCGCGCGCCGCGAACCCTCCGCCTGCGGAAGCATCTCCTCGATATTACCTGCCGACGCAAAGAAGAGGCTGCCGTAGATGTTCAGCAACGTAAAACGCTCGCTCGGCGCAATCCTCGGCGGCTTCTGCTCAAGCGGGAACCCGCGCGGCTGCAAGACCCACTCGGTCACCTTGATCCGGTTCGAGGCGCGGAAGACGTACAGGACAATGCTCAGCGCGACGCCCATAAGCACCGCAAACTGAAGCGAAACAAACAGCGTGGCGAAGAGGGTGATCAACATCACCACACGCGTGATCATGCCCGTGTTCCACGCCAGGACGGCCTGCGGCAAGCGCAGCCCCTGGAAACCGGCCACGATCAGCAGCGCAGCGAGCGCCGGCATCGGCACAAGCTCGACCAGCGGCGCGACAAGCAGCACGACCAGCGCCACAAATAAGCCCGCAAAGATGTTGGTCCAGCGCGACCGGGCGCCCGCACCCAGGATCAGCGCCGTGCCCGAAATCGAGCCGCCTGCCGGCAACCCTCCCACGAAACTCGTCGCGAAGTTGGCGACGCCCTGACCGAAGAAGTCGCGCGACACATCCGAAAACTTGCCGTTCGGGTTCGGCGTCCCCTGGCTCACCCCCGCGCCCTGGATCAGGCCGATCACCGCCACCGAAAAGGCGGGCAGAAGCATCTGGCCCAGTAATCGGAAGTCCGGAAGCGCGACCGTCGGCAGCGAGCGCGGGATCTTCGCGATGTCGCTCACCGTCTCCACCGTCGAGAAGAGCGCTGAGCTCGGCAGCGCGGGCAGGCTCAGGAGCGCCACCGCGGCCGTCGCCGCGCCGATGGCGATGATAAACGCGAACTTGGCCAGCTTGCTCCGCAGCAGCAGGACGATGAGCCCGAGCGTGAATAGCCCGGTGATCGTCGTGGGGATGTCGATCCGGGTGGGATTGAGCAGCAGATCCGCGGCCCGCATCACGTTGTTGCTGAAAACGCTCTCGAAACCGGTCAGATCGCCGAGCTGACCCAGGATAATCAGGATCGCGACGCCGTTCAAAAATCCGGTCATCACCGCATTGGAAACAAACCGCAGCAGGAAGCCGAGGCGCAGGATGCCCGCAAGCAATTGAATCATCCCGACGAGCAGCACCAGCATCGCCAGCGCTTGCATCTTCTCCGCCGCCGGCACCCCGGCCAACCCGGAGCCTGCCGCAACCGAGAGCGCGCTCGTCGTCGAGACGTTCATAAAGACTGAGCTAGTGGCGATCGCGCCGATAGGCACCGCGACCATCAAAGTGTAGATGCCGAGGACCGGATTCACCGTCGCCAGCAGCGCGTGCGCCATCGCCTGCGGCACATTCACGACCGCAAAGGTCAACCCCGCGATCACGTCCGCCACAATGTTGGCGCGTTCAGGTTTCAGGTGTTGCGTAGCAGCAGTTATTTGTTCCATCGGGCCTCAAGGACCGTCCTGCGGAGAGAGCCGTGCGCGAAACTATCCAGCCGGGTTTGGAGTGGGGCGTTCGGACTTGCGGCGGAAGACGAACACCAGGATCAAAATGCTAACCCCCAGGACCCAGATCGGGAAAATCAGCCCAACCCAGAGCGTACGCCCGGTGACCACCAGCAGCGCCAGCGCGAGCGCGTAGGTCACATACACCCATCCACGGTGCATCGAGCCGGTCCTGAGCCAGATGGTGCCCAGCGAAATCATAAAGACCGCCGACATGCGCACGGCATAGGTGTTCAAGACGAGGTACATCACCGCTCGCCCGTAGGTGTAGGTCGGGCTTGCGAGCATTACATCCGGCCGCATCTCATAACTCAGCAACATCCCGCCGGCCAGCGCAGCGCCGACGAAGATCATCCCCAGAAACAGCAGGCCGCTGCCCAGAAAGACCGTCGCGAAGAAGCGATCCTCCAGCTCGCCCAGCCGGTCGCGCAGGACGCCGATAAACCAGAGAAACGCGATGCCCGAGTACGGCACGAGGTTGAGCGCGACCGAGATGCGACGCGAATTGGCAGCGAGCCACGCGCCATCAGCCGCCAGCTCTTCCGGCACAGCCAGGCGCACCAGCACCAGGCTCGTCCCGTAGAGCAGCGCGAAAATGATGCCCGCGAAGGCGGCCGCGCGAGGCGTCGTCAGGGCTTTTCCGGAAAGAGGTACGCGGGTCCCGGCCACGGCAGACTCCTTCGGGGAGCGTATTGCGTCTCTGAGCCGGCCAGACGCCCGGCCCGCGCGCGCGGGCCGGGCCGGAAGGGTGACTAGGCGACCTTCTGCACGCCGAACGCGTTCTTGGTGCTCGGCAGCATGCAGTAGAGCAGGATCAACCCGTTCACGATGAATGACAGGCTCACGTCCGAGAAGGCGGTCGTGGAGCCGAGCATCGACATGAACGCCAGGATAAGGTTGAACGTCGAGATGACCGCAAGGAACAGCCATGCTTGAGGATCAACGTTCCACAGCATCCGCACGAGCCAGACCCACACCCACACCATCAACCCCCACATGAGGAAGTTCCAGAAGTTGAAGGCGCGCATGGTCACGGGTCCGATGACGTACGGGATGATGCCCAGGCCCTGCAGGGCATGAATGGCCGCAAAAAACGCGGCGATGCCGGCGAGGATGGCCAGCAGCGTGACCGGGAACGGTCGCTTGACGGGGCGGGCTGCAGTTGGAGCGGGAGGATTAGCCATCTGTTAACTCCTTTGTAACGAAAAAAGGTGTGCCGGGACCTGCGCGCATTGTACCCGAATCGCGCGCGCTTGCCAATAGCCAATCATATAGGGATAGCTTTTTGGACCAGAGCCCGCCGGCCAGGCATCCTGAGCGGAATGAGCGCAGCGAACGCAGTCGAAGGAGCCCGCCCAACTCGGCGCGTAACCGCCCCATTTGGTATACTGCCCCCATGAAACCCGACCTCGCGCTGCCCCCCACCACCCACCGGTCCGCTCCCGACGTCGCCGCGCTCGCGATCATCCTGCTTGCGCTCGCCCTGAGCCTCATCGACCTCGCCGCGCAAAGCTTCTGGACTGACGAAGGCATGGCGCACTTTGTCGCGCAGCTTCCCGTGGGCGAGCAGTTCCGCCTCCTGCGCGAGACCGCGCCCAATCCCCTCCACTACCTCCTGCTCGGCGGATGGATGCGCGCCGCCGGCAACAGCGAGTTCGCCCTGCGCTTCCTCTCCGCGCTCGGCAGCGCGCTCACCGTCGCGCTGGTCTACCGCCTCGGCCGTGACCTCGGCGGACGTCGCGCCGCGCTGATCGCCGCCGCCCTGCTCGCCATCAACCCCCTCCGCATCTACTACGCGCAGGAAGCGCGGACTTACGCCTGGCTGACCGCGCTCGCGGCCGCCAGCGCGCTCCTTCTCTGGCGCAGCCCGCGCGGCCTCTCCGCCCCGCAGATCATCGCGCTCGGCCTCCTCCAGGCGCTCACTTGCCTCGCCCATCCCTACGGCGCCTTCGCGCTCATCGCGCTAAACCTCGTCATCTTCGCACGGCTGCTCCGCGCCCCACGCGGCCATCTCGCGCGCTGGGCGCTCTCCGGCCTGATCGCCGCAGTGTTGGCCGGCGCCTGGTTCAGCGGCGCGCTCGACGCCATCGGCGGCAGCGCTGGCAGCGCCATCTACTTCCGCGGCCGTCTACCTGCCACCGCCGTCATCAGCGACGCGCTCCGATCTTACGTCCTGGGCTTCACCGGCGCCGGCGGCGACGGCTGGCTTCTTCTCATGCCCGCCCTGGTCGGCGGCCTGCTCGCGCTCCTGTTCACTCGCAACCGCTGGCCCTGGCTCTTCATCCTCGCCGGCTGCGTCGCGCCCATCGCCGGCATCCTGCTCCTCTCCGGCGACCGCGAGCGCTACGCTGCCCGTTATGTCATCACCGGCCTGCTCTTCTTCTGCCTGCTCGTCGGCCAGTTCGCCGCCCTCCCCATCGTCCGCCGCCGCTGGGGCGCGCTGGCTTACGGCCTCATGGTCTTCACGCTCGGCTACGGCATGATGTGGGCAACCCTTGGACAATTCACCGATCCCGCGCTCGCCCGCCCCGACTTCCGCGCGGT
>JALOOB010000132.1 GCA_025454635.1 Anaerolineae bacterium | reverse complement strand
CTGGACTGGCTGACCGCGCAGGCGGACGCGCTCGGCCTGACCCTGCTGCCGGAGGTCCACGCGGAGGCCGCCACCCGCGGTGCGCTCGCCGCCCGCGGCCATTGGGTCTACGATTTCACCCTGCCCCTGCTGACCCTCCACGCGTTCGTCGCCGGCTCCCCGCGCTACCTCGCCGCGCACCTGGCCGCTTCGCCCTCGCGCCAGTTCACCACGCTCGACACGCACGACGGCATACCCGTCCTGCCCGACCTCGCCGGCGCGCTCCCTGAAACGGAGATGGCGCGCGCAGTCGACCACTGCCTCGCCCGCGGCGCGAACCTGAGCAGCCCGCGCCGGGCTTCGATGCGCACCAGGTCAACATCACGTACTACTCCGCGCTCGACGCGGACGACGACGCCTACCTCGCCGCCCGCGCGCTCCAGCTTTTCGCGCCGGGCATCCCGCAGATTTACTATGTCGGCCTGCTTGCGGGAGAGAACGACCCGGCCGGCGTCGCCGCGACCGGCGACGGCCGCGCGATCAACCGCCACAACTACGCAATAGAGGAAACGCTTGCTGCGGCGGAGCGCCCCATCGTCCGCCGCCTGCTCGACCTGATTCGGCTGCGCGCGCATCATCCCGCGTTCGCGTGCGAGCCGGAGATCGTCGCGTCCGGCAGCGAGTTGCGCGTAACGCGGCGTCACACGGGCGCCCTCGCGCATCTCGCCGTCGACTTCGCGCATCGCCGCGCAAACCTCGTTTGGACCGACGAGACGGGACAGACTCACTCCGAACTTCTCCACGGCGCAATCTGATCCGCCTGTGTAACTCTTCTCCTGTTAGCATTCGCAACACTACTTTTCACACACTTGCAACGACCGCTCATATCTTAAGAAATCGCGCACTTTCGCAAATTGCCTATTGACAATTGTGAATCATCGTGCTATTCTGTGACTGCACAAACGATATGAATGTATTCACGTATGTGAATATACGCCAGCCAATATCCTCTTCGAGAACAGGCAAACCGATATGCTGCATACCGTCGACGTTCAACCCGAAACCTCCCGCCTGAACGGGCTTAGCCCGGAGTCGCTGAAAGACCTCTACTACAAGATGGTCCTCACGCGGGCCTTCGAAGAAGCCGCGTTCCAGCAATACAGCCTTGGCAAAGTGCACGGCACGATGCACCTCGCCGTAGGCGAGGAGGCGACCGGCATTGGCGGCACGGCCGGGCTGCGGGCTGACGACTACATCGTCTCCACCCACCGCGGCCACGCCCACGCCATCGGCAAGGGCCAGGACGTCCGCGAGATGATGGCCGAGCTGCTCGGCAAGGAAAACGGCGTGTGCCGCGGCCGCGGCGGCTCCATGCACATGGCGGACGTCACCCTTGGCAGCCTCGGCGCGAACGGCGTCGTCGGCGGCGGCCTGCCCCTCTCCGTGGGTGCGGGCCTGGCGCTCAAGCTTCGCAACGAGGATCGCGTCGTCCTCTGCTTCTTCGGCGACGGCGCGTCCAACGAGGGCAACTTCCACGAGAGCCTGAACATGGCCTCCGCCTGGAAGCTGCCCGTGATCTTCCTCTGCGAAAACAATCAATACGGCATGTCCATGCCGGTGCGCAAAGGCATGAACGCGGCCAGCATCGCGGACCGCGCCGTTGGCTACGGCATCCCCGGAACGCAGGTCGACGGGATGGACGTGCTGGCAGTGCGCGAAGCGGTGCGCGAAGCGGCCGCCCACGCCCGGGCGGGCAACGGTCCAGTGCTCATCGAAGCCATTACCTATCGCTACCTGGGCCACTCCAAGAGCGACAAGCAGCTCTACCGGACAAAGGAAGAGGTCGAGGAGTGGAAGAAGAAGGACGCGATCAAGCGGTTGGAGCTCTCCCTGATCGAGCAGGGCATGCTGACGCAGGCCGAGGTCGAAGCGCTCCAGGCGCGAGCCGAAGCGGCCATCGAGGAAGCCATCGCCTACGGCGACGCGGGGACCGAGCCGCCGGTCGAGCACCTGACCGACGACGTCTACCTGGAGGAGCCGGAGGTTCTGGCCGCCCCGAACAAGGTGGCCCCGGCATGGGCCCGCGCGACCTTCGGCGCGAATGTCCAGGTGAATCCGCCCGCGGGCACGCGCGAGATTACCTACTCCGAGGCGTTGCGGGAGGCCATGGCGCAGGCGCTGGCGAGCGATGCGAAGGTCTTCCTGCTGGGCGAGGATATCGGCGTCTACGGCGGCGCCTTCGGCGTGACGAAGGACCTGGTCGAAGAGTTCGGCCCGGACCGGGTGCGCGACACCCCCATCTCCGAGAACGCGATTGTCGGCGCGGCGGTGGGCTCCGCGGTGCTGGGCCTGCGGCCGGTGGCCGAGATGCAGTTCATGGACTTCATCACCCTGGGCATGGAACAGACCGTGCTCCAGGCCGCCAAGATCCGCTATATGTTCGGCGGCAAGGCGTCGGTGCCCATGGTTGTGCGGCTGCCTGCTGGCTCGGGGACGGGTGCGGCGGCGCAGCACTGCGAAAGCCTCGAATCGTGGTTCCTAAGCGTGCCGGGCCTGAAGGTCGCGGCGCCCACCACCCCTTACGAGGCGAAGGGGATGCTCCTCGCGGCGATTGCCGACAACAACCCGGTGCTCTTCGTCGAAAACAAGCTCCTCTACAAGTCGCGGGGGCCCGTGCCGGTCGATCCCTACGTGGTGCCGCTTGGTCAAGCGGCCGTCCGCCGAACGGCAGATTCTGGTTCCCGGCGGGTTACGGTGGTGGGGACGCAGATCATGACGCATCGCAGCCTGGAAGCCGCGAAGACACTGGCCGGCGAGGGGATCGAGCTGGAAGTGATCGACCTGCGCTCCCTGAAGCCGTACGACTCGGAGACGATCATCCAGTCGGTGAAGAAGACGGGCCGGCTGCTGGTGGTGCATGAGGCGCCGCTGATCGGCGGCTTCGGCGGCGAGATCGCGGCCATGGTCGCGCAAAGCCCGGCCTTCGCCTACCTCGAAGCGCCCATCGTGCGCCTCGGCGGGGCCGACGTGCCCATCCCGTACAACCCGAAGCTCGAAAAAGCCGCCGTGCCCCAGATCGACAACATTATCGCCACCGCCCGCAAGCTCGCCAACTACGAAATCTGAATTCAACGCAGATGACGCAGATTGGGAAAGATCAGCATGATCTTCTCAAATCAGAATCCCGAAAATCCACCCCATCTGCGTCATCTGCGTGCTATTGAGGACTGACCATGCCAACACCCGTGATTATGCCCAAGTTCGAGATGACCCAGGAGACCGGCAAGGTCCTGGCATGGCTGAAGAACGAAGGCCAGATGGTCCAAAAGGGCGAGCCGCTCCTGGAAGTCGAGACCGACAAGGTCAACCAGGAGGTCGAGGCGCCGGCATCCGGCATCCTCGCCGCCATCAGCGCCCCGCCCGGGCAGGTGGTCCCGATTGCCACTCCGATCGCTTACATTCTCAAACCCGGTGAGACATTGGGTGCTTCAGCGGGTAGTATCTCCTCCTCCTCCGTTGGGACGACGGGCGCGCGTGCGGGGGCAGGCGCGCCTGTCGAACCAAAGCCTGCTGAGGCTACGGCGGAAGAGAACGGCCATGCGAAAGCCACGCCCCTCGCCGTCCGCCTCGCGGACAGCAACGGCATCGACCTGAACAAACTCGTCGGCACCGGCCCGCTCGGCCGCATCACGAAGGAAGACGTCGAGGCCGCTATCGCAGCCGCCGCTGCGCCCCACGTCGAAGGCGCCCTGACCCGAGGTCAGGCAATTCCAGCCGTTCCCGCGGCCCGGCGCCTCGCGAAGGAACTGGACATCGACCTGGCCGCGGTCAAGGGCACCGGGCCGGAAGGCCGGATTCAATCGGTCGACGTCGAACGCACCGCGAACGCTCTGCGGGCCGCCGCGCCCGCCGTTACGCCCATCGCGCCGCAGGCGGAAGCTCCGGCCGCGCCGGTTGCGGGCAGTGGGCTCACGGCCCGCCGCGTCATCCCGCTCACGAACATCCGCAAGACCATCGCGGAGCGGATGACCGCCAGCGTGCGTGAGGCGCCGCAGTTCACCGTAAGCGTGGACGTCGACATGAAGCGGGCGCTCGGCATCGTCGAGGACCTCAAGGCCGCGACTGGCGAAGGCAAGCCGAAGGTCACGCTCACGGCTCTCATCGTCCGGGCGTGCGCCTGGGCGCTGCGCCAGCACCCCGAGGCGAACGCCTCCTTCCAGGGCGATTCGATAGCCGAGTGGGACGAGGTAAATATCGGCGTTGCCACCGCGATTGACGCCGGCCTGATCGTACCGGTGGTCAAAGCGGCGGACACGCTCGGCCTGCGAGCCATCGCCGCGCAGCTTGGCGACCTCTCCGGCCGGGCGCGCGAGGGCAAGCTCAAGATCGACGATTTGCAGGGCGGCACCTTCACGGTGTCCAACCTGGGAATGTTCGGCATCGACCGCTTCGAAGCCATCCTCAACCCGCCGCAGGCCGCGATCCTCGCAGTCGGTCGCGTGGCCAAGCGAGCCGAAGTAACCGAAGACGACAAGGTCGAGATTCGACCCATGGCGGCCCTGACGCTCACCGCCGACCACCGGGTGCTCGACGGCGCCAGCGCCGCCCGGTTCCTGGCGACGCTCAAGAAGGTGCTCGAACATCCGGGCCTCTTCCTGGAATAGCTACTAACGCACGACACATTGAAGATTGAAAATTGAAGATTTGAGCGCCGAGACGCATTTTCAATCTTCAATCTTCGATTCGCAATCATAAGTGAGGGAATACATGACTGTCCCAATGCTCCAGATCGCGATGGATTACATCACCTTGCCCCCCGCCCTGGCGATGGCGGTCAAGGTGGCGCCGGAAGTCGATATCATCGAGATCGGCACCCCCCTCTGCAAGGCCGTGGGCCTCGACGGCATCCGCGCCATGCGCGACCTCGTCGGCCCGGATAAGCTGATCCTCGCGGATTTCAAGAGCCCGGACGTGGGCGGCCTCGAAGCGAAGATGGCCTTTGACGCGGGCGCGGACATGATGACCGTCATCGGCGGCGCGGCGCTCGCCACCGTCGAGCAGGCGCTCGACGCGGCCAAGGCCGCCAAGAAGGAAATGCTGATGGAACTCACCGGCGTGCGCGACATCCTCGCCCGCGCCAAAGAGTGGCGGCAGATCGGCGTCGAGCGCATGGTGTATCACCGGGGCTGGGACGAGCAGACCTCCGCGCGGCAGTGGGTGGAAGAAGACCGCCGCGTCATCCGCGAACTGATTGACATGGGCTTCAAGATGACCGTCACGGGCGGCATCCAGAAACCGCTGCTCCCATTCTTCCAGCCGCTCAACGTCTCAGTCGTGATCTGCGGCCGCGGCATCCGCGAGACTCCCGATCCCCGGCAGTCCGCGCGCGAGTTCCGGCTCGAAATGCAGCGCCTCTGGGGAGGCTCCGGCGGGGTGACGCCCCCTTTTCCGGGCGGCAAGCTAGCCTCGAACACAGCCGCTGAGAACGCCGCGAAGGCGCTGCGCTGGGGCATCAGCGAGATGGGCCTGCTGCTCAGCGTCGATGGCCGCGAGTGCCCAGGCTGCGACTCGCCGCAGCGCTTCTGCTGGGGCAGCAAGGTCGAAGTCGCCACACCGTCCGGCGTCAATGCGGGCGAGGTCGTGGCGAAGGTGAGCGAGTCCTTCGGGCGCACGCCCGCAGTCAGCCGCGGCGCCGACGGCAGCCTCGTGCTCGACCCCGCGCAGCTGCCCACTGGCTCGACGAACGAGGTCATCGACCTGCTGCGGACCACGGGCAATGTCTTCCGGGCGCTCGGCTGCTCGCTCGACGTCCCGTCGGGTGTCACTGTGGCCGAGAAAATCCTGCGCAACTGACGATTGAAGATTGAAGATCGATAGGGAAACGCTCGCATCTTCAATCCTCAATCTGCCATCTTCAATCTTCCATCATCGGTCATTGCGGACACGGTCGGTCCGATCAGTCATGCCAACGGAGGTACACATGAGCCAGCACAATGTGGAGTTGGTGCGCCGGTATTACGAAGTCACGAGCGGTGACTTCACCGGCATCGAAGACATCGTCTCAGCCGGTTTCATTGACCATCATTTCCCCGCCGAGCTGCCCCACGGCCCGGCCGGCGTCCGTGCGTTCTTCACCGACGTGCTCGGCGCTTTCACCGACCGCAAAATCGAAATCTTCGACATCTTTGCCACCGAAGAGAAGGTGTGCTGTCGCTTCCAGCTCGTCGCCAACCACACGAAAGACTGGGCCGGCTACACCGCGGATGGCCGCGGGATCACGTGCCCCGCAATGAGCGTGTTCCGCGTCGAAGACGGCAAGTTGGCCGAAGGCTGGGAAAACGCCGACCTGTTCGGGCTGTTCAACCAGCTCGCCGCGCCTGCGGCTGTGGCTGCGTAAAGGGGTGCGCGATGATTAAGGTCTTCGAAGCTCCGCGCAAGTACGTCCAGGGTCCCGGCGCATTGGCCGAGGCCGGCAAGTGGGTCGCTCCGCTCGGCAAGAAGGCATTGGCCGTGTGGGGCGCGCGCGTCAAGCAGCAGGTCGGTGAGCAGTTGACGGCCAGCCTGGCCGCCGCGGGCGTCGAGCTCATCTCCTTCGAGTGCGCAGGCAACTGCACGCGCTCGCAGATTGCAGCCGGCGTCGAGTCAGCCCGCGCGGCCAACGTCGACGTCGTGCTCGGCGTGGGCGGCGGCCGCTCGATCGACATGGCGAAGGCCATCGCCTGGGAGACCTGCCAAACTGTCGTCTCCATTCCCACCGTTGCCAGCAACGACGCGCCGACCAGCGCGGAGACAGTCTACTACACCGAGGACGGGCATATGGACGGCTGGGCCGTCTGGCCCGCCAACCCGGATCTCGTCCTTGTAGACACGCAGGTCGTCGTCGAGGCGCCCGTCGAGTGGCTCATCGCCGGAATGGGCGACGCGCTCGCGACCTGGTTTGAGGCGGAGGCCGCCTACAAAGGCCGCCGAACGGCCATCGCCGGCGGCGTGTCCACCGTCACCGCGCTCAAACTGGCGCAACTCTGCTACGAGATGCTCATGGAGAACGGCGAGCAGGCAGTCCAGGACGCGGCGCTTCACGTCGTCACCCCCGCAGTCGAGCGGGTCGTCGAAGCGAACACGCTCCTCTCCGGCCTCGGCTTCGAGAGTTCGGGCGTCTGCACCGCGCACGCGGTCGCGAACGGGCTGACCGTCCGCAAGGAAACCGCCCCCTGCTCGCACGGCGCGCGGGTGGCGTTCGGCCTCGCGACACAGCTCTGCCTCGACGAGGACATCACCCAGGAAGAACGGCTGAGGGTCATCGACTGGATGATCGCCGTCGGCCTGCCCGTGACGCTCGAAGAACTCGGGCTGGGCCACATCACCCGCAACGAGATCATGGACCTCGCCGGGCAGTTTGTCGGCGCCGGCTCCCTCGCTCACAATCACGTTCAAGCAGTCACCGCATACGACATGTTCAGCGCCCTGGTCGCAGCCGACGCGCTCGGCCACCAGCGGCGCGCCATGAATTGAAGATCGCAAATTGAAGATTGAAGATTAGCCTCTCCATCCTTACCACATCGAGTTGCAATCTTCAATTTTCAATCTGCAGGCGCAATCAGGAGGAAGAATGGCGCAAACACAGGCTAGCCACACCAGTGTGGCAATGACCGCCCTCGGCATGGTCGAGACGCGCGGGCTCGTCGCCTCCATTGAGGCGGCGGACGCGATGAGCAAGGTGGCCTACGTCCAGTTGGTCGCGCAGGAAGAGATCGGCGGCGGTTACGTCACCATCTTCGTGCGCGGCGAGGTGGGCGCGGTGCAGGCATCGGTCGATGCGGGCGTCGCAGCGGCCAAGCGCGCGGGCGAGCTCGTCACCGCCCACGTCATCGCCCGGCCCCACAAGCTGGTCGAGAAACTCATCCCGTCCGGCCCCGCGAAGGTCGTTCGC
This sequence comes from Anaerolineae bacterium, assembly GCA_025454635.1. GTDB lineage: Bacteria > Chloroflexota > Anaerolineae > CG2-30-64-16 > CG2-30-64-16 > JALOOB01. Next base: position 1,089 of record JALOOB010000132.1, on the reverse strand, counting down.
GCTCTCGCGGACTGAAAGGCTGAACGATGGACCTCAGGACCTACGTTCTCATCGACCAGATGCAGCCCCAGTACGCCGCGCTTACCGGCATCCTGCTCCAGGGCGACACGCCGGTCGAGGGCATGGCCGAGATCTTCATGGAGCTCGCGCCCGCCAGCGACGTGTACGAGGTGCTCGACGCGGCGCTCAAGACGACCGACGTGCGCCCCGGCCTGCTCCGCGTCGAGCGCGAGTACGGCACCCTCGAAATTCACGGCTTCTTCCAGGAAGGCGTCAAGACCGCCGGCCGCGAGGCGCTCGCCAAGTTTGGCCTCACCGAAGCGGACCGTTGGAAGCCGGAAGTAGTTTCGGTCAAGACGGTCACGGGCGTCGACCCGTGGGAAGCGCAGCTCGTGAACCAGGCGAGCCGCGGCGGCCTGCTGCTGCGCGGCCAGACGCTCTGCGTGATCGAGGTGGTTCCCGCCGCCTACGTCATGCTCGCCGCCAACGAAGCCGAGAAGGCCGCCAACATCACCCTCGTCCACTACCAGCCCGCGGGCAAGTTCGGCCGCCTCTACATCTCGGGCACCGAGTCCGAGGTGCGCGTGGCCCAGGAAGCCGCGGTCACCGCAGTCAACGCCCTGCCGGGCATGACGCGCGGCAGCAAGGGAGCATAAGGTGAAGACCTTCATCTCCGGCACGGACATCGAAGATCTGGCCGCCCAGGGTGTCCGGGAGCTGACGGTGGACGAAGACACGGTGCTCACCGCCGTGGCGCGTGAGGCGGCGGCGCGGCTCGGCCTCAAGCTGGTGGCGCCCGGCGCGGCGGCCCCGGCCCGGCCGGCCCCCGCCCCGGCGACACCCACCGCGGGGGCATCCGTGACCGGCGCCAAGCCGAAGGGCTGTCAACACGGCCCGCTGACTGCCGGGGCGGCTCCGACATCTGCTGCGACGCCTCGCACCGGTTCGGCGTCGTCGGGCGGTCCTGTCGTCGACGAACTCATAGGCGCCGTCAAGCAGCTGGCGAGGAAGTGAGACAGACATGCTAGTCGCAAAAGTCATCGGTTCAGCCGTCGCTTCGCTCAAGCTCGACGCGCTCCAGTCCAGCAA
>JALOOB010000131.1 GCA_025454635.1 Anaerolineae bacterium | reverse complement strand
CCGGGCTATCACGCTGCGCTCTGGCTGCAGGCCGCGCTTGATAACGCAGCAACGGTCGCGGAAGCCCTCGCCTACGTGGAACAAGCGCAGCCCGTGATGATCGAATCTCACGGGTTCAAATCCACCGTGCACCTTGCGCTTGACGACGCGTCCGGTGACTCGGCCATCATCGAGTACATTGACGGCAAGGCGGTGATCCATCACGGCCGCCAGTATCGCATTATGACGAACGATCCGACCTACGACGAGCAGCTTGCCCTGTTGGCCGAGCGCGACTATTCGAACCCGGGGTTCGACACGCCGGTGCCGGGGAACGTCAAGGCCACCGATCGCTTCCAACGCGCGGCTTACTTTATGAGCGTGCTGCGCGAGCCGAAGGACGAGCGGCAGGCCGTGGCGAGCGCGTTAGCAATCGTCCGCAACTGCTCCGTGCCGTTCGGCGCACCCTACGGCGAGTTCGGCGTCTACAACACCGAGTACCGCACCGTGATGAACTTGACGGACCGGCGCTACTTCTTCGAGCTGACCACCAGCCCGAACGTGGTGTGGGTTGACCTCGACAAGTTTGACCTGAGCGTAGGCGCGCCGGTCATGGGGCTCAATCCCGACGATATCGAGCTGTCGGGGAATGTGTCGGAGCGGTTCACCGAGATACCCGCGCCGTATTAAGGGGCGCGAGTGCGCGGCCGACCACGAATCCCGTCACGAATAAACGAATCGCCCGAGAAGCGCGCCGTGATTCGTTCATTCGTGGGGTATTCGCGGTTGGCCGCGGTGCGTACGGCCGGCGCGCGCATTTGCGCGCGGCCGCGCATACCCCTATACTCACCCGCATGGGCCAATACCGCTGCCACGTGTTCGTCTGCACCTTCGGTCCCTGGTGTTCGCGCGATGGCGACACGGGGGAGATCGTCAAGCGGCTGAAACAGGCCGCGGCCGCAGCCGGGCTGAAGGGCCAGGTGCGCATCAACAAGGCGGGCTGCCTGAACCAGTGCGGGCACGGCCCGATGGTAGTGGTGTACCCGCAGGATCGCTGGTATGCGGGCGTTTCGCCCGAGGACGCGGTTGAACTCGTCCAGGCCGAACTGATCGAAGGCCGGCCCCTCGACCGGCTCCTCTACCACGCGCCGCCCGGCGACAACAAGGACCTCTCCCGCTACCCCCCTGAACTGGTGGCCGCAGAACAAGCCAAGAAAAGCGACTGAATATCATGACGGCGCCCGTCCCGACCGCGTCCTCGCCGGCCATACAACTGGTGCTGGTTCGCCATGCGGAGTCACTGCGCAACCGCGAGGGCGAGAAGGTCGCCATCGACACGGGGCTGACCGAACTCGGCTGGCGGCAGGCGCACGCGGTCGCGGAGTGGCTGGCCGCGCGATACCGGCCCGACGCGCTCTACTCCAGCGACCTGATCCGCTCGCAACAGACCGCCGAGGTGATCTGCAACCGCCTCAAGCTCCCGCTGACGATCGACGACGGGCTGGCCGAGGCCGACTTCCAGTACTGGGACGAGTTGCCGTATCGCTGGGAGCGGCCGATGGACGTTTGGGCGGACGTGTGGCAGCCGAACCCGGATGTTTCGCCGCTGTACGCCAGCTTCCGCGCGCGGCTGCGCGATGCGCTGGTGCGCCTGCTCAATGGCCGGACAAGCGGGACGCTGGTCGCGGTGACGCACGGGGGCGCGGTCGGAACGCTGATGCGCAGCCTGTTCGGGGGGCATCACCTGGCGGTGACCACGGCGAACACGGGCGTGACGCAGTTCACGTGGGAGCGGAATCACTGGCGGCTGGAGTTCCACAACAGCACCGCGCACCTGGACAGCCTGACCGCGCCAAAGCAGCCGGCGGCCGCGCCGACTGCGGCGCCCGCGGCGCCCTGGGCGAACGGACAAGCGGCGACGGCGATTGTGAAGCACTATCAACGGGTGGCGGCGAGCGATCCCGGCGCGGGGCTGGGCGAGCGCGAGCTGCGCGAGATGGTGCGGCTGGCCAGCCCGCGCGGCAGCGAGCAGGCGTTGGACGTGGCCACAGGGACGGGCGCGGTCGCGCTGGCGTTCGCGCCGCACGTCGAGTCGGTGCTCGGCATCGACCTGTCCCCTGCGATGCTTGAGCTGGCGGAGACCGAGCGAGCGACCCGCGGGATCAACAACGTGCGCTTCAGCCTGGGGCAGATCGGCGTCGCGCCGCTGCCGGAGAACGCGTTCGACATCATCACGTGCCATGACCTGCTGCTATATGTGGCGGACGTGCCCGCGCTGTTTGCCTTGTTCGGGCGACTGCTGCGACCGGGGGGCCGGGTGGTGATGGACGAACTGGTGGGGAGCGACGACCCGGTGAAGCGCGCGACGCTGGAGGCAATCATGCTGCGGCGCGATCCGGGCATGGTCGAGGTGCTCAGCGCGGGAGAGATCGAGGCCGCGCTGCGGTCCGCCGGGTTCAGAGTGGCGCGCGCGGAGCGGCACACGGTCACGCGCGACCTGGATGAGTGGCTGGAGCGGGCGGCGGCGGACGAGGCGACGCGCGGCGCGGTGCGGCAGATGATCGAGGCGGGGCTGGATGCGGACGCAGCGGGCTTGAATGCGCGCTGGGGCCGGGAGGGAACGATCAACTTCACGGAGACGCGCGTGCGGCTGCTGGCCGAGCGCGAGGAGCGGCCGGCGTAAGGGCGGGCGTCAGCGAACGAGATCGAGCAGTTCGCGCAGAATGCGGTCGAGCAGGCCGGGGTCGGGGGTGGGGGTCGGGGTGCGGGTGTATGGCGCGGGCAGGATGGGCGTGAGATTGGGCCGGGGAGTGCGCGCCAGGGTGGGCCGGGCGGTCGGGAACGGCTGCGCGGTGGCCGAACCGTCGACGATGACCGGCGCGACGCCGGCTAGCAAGTCGCCGCCCGCGCGGCCGAGCGCGACTTCGGTCGCGCTGGCGACGGGGGTCACGGCCGGCAAGGTCTCGGCGGGAGCGGGCGTGGCGATGACCGTAGGTGTCGTTATGATGGGTGTGAGCGGCGGCGGCCAGATGGCCGTCGGCGTGGGCGGAACGGGTGTCGAGGTCGGTTCGGCAGGGCTCGCGGGCGCGGGTCCGAGGCCGGGCGCAAGCGGGTAGGGCATGCGCGTCGGCCAGGGCGTCGGGAAGCCGGCGGGCGCGACGGCTTCGGGCGTCGCGGTCGGTGGGCTGATGACGACTTCTGACGGCGCGACGGCGAACGGGGTCGGGATGCGATTGGTCGAACCGCCGGGCGCGGCGTCGGCGGGGTCCTCGAAGACGATCACGCCGTCGAGCGGGCGGTTCATGCCCCAGTACTGCCCCACCTCAAACGAGACGTCAACCGCCCAGTTGCGCTGAAGCAGGGGGAGCACGTCCTGGCGCCGCGCGCAGTCGACCACGAGGAAGGGGCCGACGGGGTCGCCGCCGGGGGGCTGGAGCCAGACCTTGCGGCCAATGTCGCCCGCGCGCAGCAGGGCGACGGAGCCGACGCACTCGGGGCAGGGGTCGATGTCGCCGGCCTGGAGGCGGTAGGTCTGGACGTACTCCATGATGCCGGGATTGTAATAGGTGGCGAGGCCCTGAATGGGCAGCGGCGAGGGGTCCCAGTAACCGAACTCGGGCGCCTGGGCGCGCGTGACGACGGCCGCGAGCAGCACGATGAGCGCGGCGAGCAGGAACCGGCGAAGCTTATAGATCAATCGCATACGGTGTGACAAGGTGTCTTGCGCCTCCATTATAGCAGGGGCGAACGCTCACCACAAAGGACCGAAGAAGCGAAGGCGCGCTGAAGGTGATCACGGTTTGGCGCGACCTCGGTTCTTCGACTGTTTGCGGCGAGCGCGCCAGGAGATGACCGTGCGTCTCGGATTTGTCGTCAAGCCGCTTGCGCGGCCCGAACTCAAGAGCCACGACAGCCGGCGCTGGCAGAACAGCCCGCACCTGACGGTGAGCCTCGCGTACCTGCGCGACGTTTTCGGCTACCTCAAGTCCGCGGGCATCACGATGTACCGGATGTCGTCGGACCTGGCGCCGTACGCGTCGCACCCGGATATGCCGCAGTTCCGCAACCAGGTCGAAGAGAGCGCGACGGAGCTGGCGGAACTGGGCGGGACGGCGCGCGAGCTCGGGCTGCGGCTTTCGTTTCATGCGGTGGCGGCCACGGTCATCAACTCCCCCGACCCGCGGGTGGCGGCGAACGCGGCCACGGACCTCACCGTGCTCGCGGCCATCCTCGACGGAATGGGCATGGGGCCGGAGTCGGTCGTGGTCACGCACATCGGCGGGACGTATGGCTCGCCGCAAGCCGCGCGCGAACGGTGCGTCCACGCCATTGACGCTCTGCCCCCGGCAACCCGTTCCCGGCTCGTGATCGAGAACGACGACGTGCGGTTCGGGGTGCGCGATGCGTTGTGGGTGGCCGAGCGCGCGGGCATCCCGGTGGTGTTCGACCGGCTGCACTACCGGCTGAAGGGGTGGGACGAGATCGACGAGCAGGAGGCGCTCCATGCGTGCCTGCGGACGTGGCCGGCGGGCGTGCGGCCCAAGATCCACTGGAGCACACCGCGCACCGAGTGGCTCGTGGAGGACCAGGGTGCGGACGCGGCGCCAAAAGCCCGGCAGACGCGCTGGATGTATCACTCTGATTACGTAAACCCCTTTGAGTTTGTCGACTTCCTCCGCGCAGCGGCGCGCCGCGACAGGAGCGACCGTAACCCTCCGACTCTTCCTCCGTTCGATATTATGCTGGAGGCGCGCGCCAAGGACCTCGCGCTGGCCCAGCTCCGCCGCGATTTGGCGCGCTATGCGCCCGAACTGGCAGACCAGCTCGAACCCGCGGCCATCCCCTAATCTACCGGAGGACCAATGGCTCTCCCTGCCCCCTTACGGCGCGGCGCGGCCGCCGCAGCCGTGGTCGCGCTTGCCGCACTGCTGCTTGCGGCCGCAAGCGCGGCCGCCGAGCCCGCCTCGCCTGATGCAGGCTGGAACCGCGCCGGAAAGAAACTCTGGGCGCCTGCGCTGTACCGGCCGGCGGACCCGCCGCCGTCGGACAACCGGTACGAGACCATTCCGATCATTCCCCCGCCGACCGGGCTGGCAGCTGCGGACCACGGTGACCTTAACCTGGCGCTGCGCGGCTATTCGTCGACAGGGGGCACGCTCGGCTTTGTGATCGACGGCGGCCCGACTGATCCGGGCGCGCCGCAGATGCCGGGCATTTTCGCGGACAACCGGACGCCGAAGTTCACGAGCCTCCACCGCGTCAACGACTGGAACTGGGGGTGCGGCGCGCACGGGTGCCGCGGGAATCCGATCAGCAGCCCGCCGGTCACGCTGCTGGGGATGGGGACGAAGGCCGGCGAACCCCTGCGCGCGCCGAGCCGGGGCGCGGAAATCTACCCGGGTGGGTACAAGACGCTGGTGCTGTACGCGGATGCCTCGCGCATCACCTTGAAGTACACGCGTGAAGACAACGTGGTGAGCGGTTATACGGTGCACCTGGAGGGACTGCGCGTGGACCCGAACCTGCTCGACCTGTATCGCGGGGCGAACGAGGCGGGACGCTGGAGCCTGCCTGCCGTACGCGATGGACAAGTAATCGGCACGGCGTCGGGATCGCAAGTGCTCGTCGCGGTGCGAGACAACGGATCGTTCCTCGATCCCCGGTCGCGGAAGGACTGGTGGCAGGGACGATAGGGAGATACGTCGGGGCTGCGCTTGCTCCGCAGGCACAGCCCCGCCAGGTTGTGTTAGCGTTCTACGGCACTCTCGCCCTGTTCTGGCCGAAACCGCGCTTCCGCCGTATAATCCTGCCCCGTGACTGAGACGCCGTTCGATGCCCCCGCCGACGCGCCCGCCCTGGTTGCCGTCCTCAACGACCCCGACGACCTGCTCCGCGCGCAGCGGGAGGGCTGGTATCGCATTCCCCTACTCCACGCGCCGCGGCGGATCGGCGCGGACTTTCTCGCCCTTTACCAGACGGCCGCGTTTCCGCCCGCCGAGCGGTGGGCCGTGCGCTGGGTTGCGGCGGTGCGCGGGTACCGGCTGACCACGCGACGCGAGCTGATCCCCGAGCAGGCCGACCACCCGCGCGCGGGCGACCGCTACTACCGAGTGGATATCGGCGCGCTGTGGCCCCTGCCCCGCCCCATCCCCAGCCGGCGGCTGCGGCGTATCACGTTCATTCGCACGACGCTGGGGCGGCTGCTGGAGGCGGAGGAAATCAACGACCTCTGGGTCCAGACGACGGCGCGCGAGCGGCTGTGGGAGGCGATCCAGCAGGCGGGGATGACGGATGCGGTGGAGCGCGAGTATCCGCTGCTGGACGACTCGCCGCAGGCAGCCGACTTTGCCGTTTTCGACGGGGGCGAGCGGTTGGCGGTGTTCGTTGCGGACGCGGCGCGCGACCTGGACGGGTGCGTGCGCGAGCGGGCAGCGCTGGACTATCCGCTGGCGCGGGGCGGATGGCGCGCGGTTTTTGTCGACCCGTCGGAAGCCGGGTGGATCGAGGGAAGCTTGCGGGCGATGCGAGCGCTGCGGCTGAACTCACCCAATACGTAACGGAAGAACCGATGGCAACTAACTTTGACGAAATCATAGACCGGCGGCAGAGCGACAGCATCAAGTGGCGCAAGTACGGCGATGCGCTCCCGATGTGGGTGGCGGACATGGATTTCCTCGCGCCCGAGCCGATTCGGGCGGCGCTGCGGGAACGGGTGGAGCACGGCGTGTTCGGCTATGCCAGCGAACCGCCGGAGCTCCGGGATGCGCTGCGGGCGTGGCTGCAGCGGCGATTTGACTGGACGGTTGCGCCGGAAGCGTTCGTGATCGTGCCGGGCGTCGTGACGGCGTTCAACGTCGCGTGCCGCGCGTTCTGCGCGGCGGGGGATGGGGTGCTGATCCAGGCGCCGGTGTATCCGCCGATGCGGACCGCGCAGGCGAACTTCGGGCTGACGCGTGACGAGATGGAGCTGACACGCGGGAACGACGGGCGCTACGAGGTCGACTACGACCTGATGGCCGCGACGATCACCGAGCGGACGAAGCTGTTCCTGTTGTGCAGCCCGCACAACCCGACGGGCCGGGTGTGGACGAAGGATGAGTTAGCGCGCATGGCTGAAATCAGCCTGCGGCGCGGGCTGGTTATCTGTTCGGACGAGATCCACGGCGACCTGGTCTACTCGCCGCACCGGCACAGACCGATGGCCTCGCTGGACGGGGAGATTGCGCGGCGGACGGTGACGATCATGGCGCCGAGCAAGACGTTTAACGTGCCGGGGCTCGGGTTCTCGTTTGCGGTGATCGAGGACCGGGACCTGCGCAGGCAGTACAAGGCGGCCGCGGCGGACATCGTCCCGCACGTGGGGCCGCTCGGCTATGCCGGTGCGCTTGCGGCGTACACGGAGTGCGACGAGTGGCTGGCGGAGTGCATCGAGTACCTGCGGGGGAATCGGGACTTCGTCGCGCAGTTCGTCCGCGAGCGGCTGCCGGGGGTGAGCATGGGATTGCCGGAGGCGACTTACCTGGCATGGCTCGACTTCAACGACGCCGATCTGCCGGACGATCCGCAGCGCTTCTTCCTGCAGCGGGCGCGAGTCGCCATGAATGAGTGCGACCCGTTCGGGCCGGGGAGCTGTGGGTTCGGCAGGCTAAACTTCGGCTGCCCGCGGAGCATACTCACGGAGGCGCTCGAACGGATGGAGCGGGCGCTCACCACAAAGAACCAAAGCACCCAAGGTCCACCAAGCCTGTAAGAGCTTTGTGGAGCAGCGTTCCTTTGATCCTTTGGTGTTAAGGCGATCTCCGACGAGAAATGCGTCCTTGTTTTGACACTCGCGGCGCCACGTGCTATACTGCTCCGCGCAGTGGGTTGAGGAATTCGTCGCTGCGCGACGCACCCGGAGGGATGGCCGAGCGGTTGATGGCGGCGGTCTTGAAAACCGTTGTGGCGTAAGCTACCGGGGGTTCGAATCCCTCTCCCTCCGCCATGCGCAGGAATCTGCGCTAATACCGGGGGAGGTCGCATAGCTTGGTCGAGTGCGCCCGCCTGCTAAGTGGGTAAGGGAGACTTAAACTCCCTTCGCGGGTTCAAATCCCGCCCTCCCCGCTGGCCCGCAAGGGCGACAACATAACATCGTGTCCCAGTAGCTCAGCGGATAGAGCGCTACCCTGCGGAGGTAGAGGCCGAGCGTTCAAATCGCTCCTGGGATACCTGTATAAAAGACCCGTGGGCATTCCCCCACGGGTCTTTTATATTGGAGAAAGGCCCGTAGGGTCTCCCCGCGGGTCTTTCGCGCTAACGGATGACTTCGATGCCGCCCATGTAGGGACGGAGAACGTCTGGGACGGTAATGCTGCCGTCCGCGTTCTGGTAGGTTTCGATGACGGCGATCATCACGCGCGGCAGCGCGAGGCCCGAACCGTTGAGCGTGTGGACGTATTCCGGTTTGGCGCCGGGCTCGCGGCGGAAGCGGATGTTGGCGCGGCGGGCCTGGAAGTCGGTGAACAGGCCGCACGAGCTGACCTCCAGCCACTCCTGGCAGCCGGGCGCCCACAATTCCACGTCGAATTTCTTGGCTGCGACAAAGCTCAGATCACCCGCGCGCACATCTCGACGATGCGGTGCGGGATGCCGAGCCCGCGGCAGACGTCCTCCGCGTCCTCGACGAGCGCGAGCAGCTCCGCGAGCGAATCTTCGGGCCGCGTAAACTTGACCATCTCGACCTTGTCGAACTGGTGGCCGCGCTTGATGCCGCGCACGTCGCGGCCCGAGCTCATCTTCTCGCGGCGGAAGCAGGGCGTGTACGCCACGTGCCTGACCGGCAGCGCGGCGCCGTCGAGGATCTCGTCCCGGTAGAGGTTCGTCACCGGCACCTCAGCAGTGGGAATCCACCAGAAATCCTCCTCCGCGTCACGGTACAGGTTGTCCCCGAACTTCGGCAGGTTCCCCGTGCCGACAAGCACCTCGGCCTTGACCATGTAGGGCGGATAGATCTCTGTGTAGCCGTGCTGCTGGGTGTGCAGGTCGAGCATGTAGGCGATGAGCGCGCGCTGCAGGCGCGCGCCGGCACCCTTCAGCACGTAGAAGCGGGTGCCGCTGAGCTTGACCCCGCGCTCAAAGTCGATGATGCCGAGCGCCTCGCCCAACTCCCAGTGAGGCTTCGGCTCGAAGTCGAACCGCCGCGGCTCGCCTTCGCTGCGGACGACGACGTTCTCCCTGTCGTCCTTGCCCGGCGGCACATCGGGGAGCGGCAGGTTCGGGATGCGGAGCATGGCGTCGGTGAAGTTGCGCTCGACCAGGGCCAACTCGTCGTCGAGGCTGCGGATCTCGTCGGCCACCTCGCCCATGCGGGCCTGAAGCGCCTGCCCCTCGGCCTTTTTGCCCTCGCGCATGAGCGCGCCAATCTGCTTCGAGCCGGCGTTGCGTTCGGCGCGCAGCAACTCAACGCGCACGATGATCTGCCGCCGCCGCTCGTCGAGCGTGAGGGCCTCGGCCACAGGCGCATCAGCGGCGCCTAGCGCGTCCATGGCGGCAAGAACGGCCTCGGCGTTC
>JALOOB010000448.1 GCA_025454635.1 Anaerolineae bacterium | reverse complement strand
CGGGCAACTGGGCGCGCAGCCACTCCAGCGCCTCGCGCTCCCAGGGGAAGCGCGACTCGGCGATGACGTGCCAGCGCGACGGGCCGAGGCTCATCGGGCACCGGCCGCGGGGCCCGCGTCAAGCTCGAAGAGATCGCCGACGTCGCAGCGGAAGAGCTCGCACAGCTTCTCGACCGCAGGCAGGTCCACCCGCGTCGCCGTCTCGCGGTACAGGGCGGTGACGGTGCTGCGGTTCAGGCCCGTGAGCCGGGCGACGTCTGCGATGCGCAGCTTGTCGCGACCCATCAGGGTGGAGAGGTGGCAGCGGATCATGGTGGCCGCATCTCTGCGGGCGACCTGCCGCCCGGATTACTGCGCAGGATAGCATTTGGTAAACCATCGCAGCACCCTGATCTGCCCTGCCTGCCCGGGCAGAGCGCACAGTGCCAGCCACCGCATGAGCCCCCGACCTCGCCGCCGTCCCCCCTGCCGGGGGATTCAGCGCCGGGCCGGCCAGATCAGTTCGACGTCGCGCGCAGGGTCTCGATCCTCTGCAGCAGTTCGATCCCCTGCTCGTAGGTCAGCGCGTCCTGCTCGTCCGGGTTGCGCGCATCGGCGACGCCGAGGCCGTACAGCTTGATCCGTGCCTCAACGACACGGACCATCGCCGTAGGGTTGGCGTTTTCCATGGCGAGCCTGTAGGCCTGGTCGAGCTCGGCCATCGCGTCGGCCACCGTGTACGCCCTCGCGCGCGACGGTGACACGGGCCCTCGACTCGCCTCGACGGCGGACCGCGCGTAGCCGTCGCGCAGTTCGTGGATCCGACAGGCGACACGCTCACGACCCTCGACGACGGCCGCCTGCTGTCGCGCGTTCTCGCGCTTCCCAGTCCAGTTGTACGCCGTGAGGAACGCGTCGATCGCGGCCGCGCCGCTGGCGCGCGCGACGGCGTAGGCCTCCTCCCTGGGCGTCAGGCCACGCCGCACTGCGGGGGGTCGAGCAGGGGTCGTGTCGTGGCTTTGTTCGGCCTGTCGGGTCATCATGGCGGTCGTCGTTCGATGTTCGCGTGGGCACCGTCGGTCGGCGCCCTGCGTGAGCGGCGGTCACTATGTCCCCACCCCCTGCACACCCTGCCGGATGAAGGCGGATCTGGCCCGTATTGCCACCCATAGGCCCCCCTACCCCCAAGGGGCAGAAGTACCTGGAGTGCCACCCCGCGCAAGGCGGTGTCTCGGCTTGTGATGCGCCCTGGTCGCTCGCATCACCCCAGACCCCGAGAACTAGGCCAGTCCGCAGGTCGTTGGGGGAGTTGCACCCGTGGCTTGCGCCGCGCCTGCTTCAGCTTGTTGTCGCGGCGGCTGATGCCCGCGGTGTTTCTTGTCCTGGCAGCCCATGCAGGCCCGTACGTTGTCTTCGAGCGCGGGACCCACGCTCATCGGGATTCACATGGCCGCCTCCGTGCCGTGGTCGCGAGCGCGAACCGACTTTGGCGCAGCGACGATGACCTGCATGACCGCAACGATCAGCGCGTGCAGCAAGCCGAGGTGGCCGAGCAAGCTCACAGCAGGTCAACCCGCGGCGCCGAAGGAGGTCGAGACCTCGGACTGATGCTGCGGCTGCGGTGCGCCCAGCAACTGGGGCAGCAACGCCTCGAACAACACCGGATCGATCATGTCGCCGGCGGTCGTCTGGATCAGCGCGCCCGCCTGCAGCATGGCCGCCTTGCGCGTGCGCCGAAACCACTTCCAACTCTGAACCGTCGGGAACAGGTTGGTGTAGTGCCGACGAACTTCCTCGGCGCGAACGATGCGCCGCAGTTGCTCGGCGCTCAGCGGCACCCGCCTGATCTCATCGATCTCGCGCACCCCAGCCAACTCCTTCAAGTAACCACGCCATGTCAGCGGCGTGGATTGAAGTGTTCGGGATCTAACCCGAGGCGTGGAGGGACATGCAGCGTGTCCCGCTGCACTGCGCCGCGCTCAGATGACGTCGTCCCAGCTCGACTCCTCTGGGTCGGCGCCTCGTTGGAGGGCCTTTCGCACCGACTCGGGGTCGACGTGGTAATTACCGGCGACGACTTCCCTGGCGCCCGCCAGGGTGGGCCGCTTTCCCATCTTGCGGAGCTGCTCCTGGGCCTTGCTGATGGCTGCATCCAGCTCGTCCGCCGGCGGCAGGACGCGGCGCCGCTTCCCCCCACGGATCAGTTTCTGGCGAAGATCACGAACCTGGGCGCGACTCAGTTCAAGACGCACTGTGACCAGCATCAACCGAAGCATCAGGGCAAGCTGAATGCATCGCGCGACATCGCCAGCCCGGAAGGATTCGACCAGACCGCGCCGCATCTCCTCAAGCGGATCGAGAGGAGACGCCGGAGAGCCCCCTTCGACAACGTGCGCGCGGAGTTGATCGACGGCAGGCAGTTCGACCAAGTCCGCTTCGGCGACCGCCACCGACACGAGATGCTCCGCTCGATCGGCGTAGCACCAGGCAGCCTCATCTTCGATCGAGAACCACGCGGCATCGCCGCTCTGCGACCGAACGAGCTTGGATCGTGGTACTCGCATCACGAAAACGCCGAGTCGATCGCCGCCGCGCGTGCGGCGATGTTCAGGTGCGCGTAGCGCGACACCATGCGCAGCGTCGTGTGGCCCAGCACGTCGGCCAACAGGGGCCCAGAAGCGCCCTTGGCGGCCAGATGCGACGCGCAGGAATGCCGCAGGTCGTGAAACCGGATCCGCGGCAGCCCAGCATCCTCCAGGGCTCGCCGGAAGGCGGCGTTGAAGTTGTGTGGCCGGTCCTTGCCGCTGGCGCAGCCGAAGACGAGCGTGTCGGGCTCCTTCGGGCCGATCG
>JALOOB010000130.1 GCA_025454635.1 Anaerolineae bacterium | reverse complement strand
TCGCTGCTTAAGGCGCGCCGCGTGATTGACGCGACCGCCGGCCTCGACCCGTTCGCCTATACGCTGCACCTCGATGCGCGCGAACTGGGCGACGCGCCCGCCGCGGACGCCCTGGCGCGCTGGCAGGAGAACTCGGCGCGCGCGCTCGAAACGGTCGGAGGCTGGCTGCCGACGCCCGCGCTGCTGGCGGTGGAGAACCTGGAGAAGTGGGACCCGGCGTGGTTTGCGCCGGTGCTGGGGCGGGTCCCGGTCAGCCGGACGATGGACGTGGGGCACCTGTGGCTGGCCGGACTCGACCCGATCCCGTTCCTCACGGCGTGGTGCGACCGGGCGCGGATTGTCCACCTGCACGGCGTGGGCAGCCGCGACCACGAGTCGCTGAGTCACGCGCCGCAGGGGTCGCTCGACGCGGTGATCGGGCTGCTGTCCGGCTGCTTCGACGGCGTCGTGACGCTGGAGGTGTTCAGCCAGCCTGACTTCCTCTCGTCGCTGGCAGCCCTGCGCGCGTCGCTGGAGCGGCACGGCCTGAAGTGGAGCAAGAACGGTGGCTAAGGAACTGATCCTTGTGCTGGGCGGCGCGCGCAGCGGCAAGAGCTCTTACGCTGAAAAGCTCGCCGCGGAAATCAGCGGCGGCCGCGGGGTGCTCTATGTGGCGACCGCGGAGGCGTGGGACGACGAGATGCGGGCGCGGATCGCGAAGCACCGGGCGGACCGGCCCGCGGGCTGGCGCACGGTGGAGGCGCCGCGCGATGCTGGGCGCGCGGCAGCCGCGGCGCTGGCGGGCGAGCCCGCTGTCCTGCTCGACTGCATGACCTTGCTCACCAGCAACACGGTGATCGCGCTGCCCGAAGGCGCGACGGCTCAGGAGGCGGAGGCCGCGGCGCTGGCCGAGGCGCAGGGCATCCTCGACGCGTTCCGGGCGCATGACGCGACGTGGATCGTGGTGAGCAACGAGGTCGGGCTGGGGATCGTGCCGGCGTATCCGCTCGGCCGGCTGTACCGCGACGCGCTCGGCCGCGTGAATCAGAAGCTGGCGGCCGAGGCGGATCGGGTGGTGTTGATGGTGGCGGGGCTGCCAATGAGATTGAAGATTGAAGATTGAAGATTTCTGGGCGCCGTCTTCAATCTTCAATTTTCAATCTGCAATCCGAAATCATCCCCGTCCCACCGCTGCGGCGATCGCGGCCACCTGCCTCACCAGCGCGGCGAACTGCTCCGGCGTGAGCGACTGCTGCCCGTCGGACATGGCCTGCTTTGGGTTCGGGTGCACCTCGACGATCAGGCCGTCAGCGCCCGCCGCGATGGCAGCGCGCGCAATCGCGGTCACATACTGCGCCTCGCCGGTCGAGTGGCTGGGGTCGAGGATCACGGGCAGGTGCGAGCGCGCTTTGAGCACCGGCACCGCGTTGATGTCGGTCGTGTTGCGCGTCGCGGTCTCGTAGGTGCGGATGCCCCGCTCGCACAGCGCCACGCGGCGGTTGCCGTGCGACATGATGTATTCCGCGGCCATCAGCAACTCCTCGATGGTCGCGCTCAGCCCCCGCTTCAGCAGCACCGGGTGCTGGCTCTCGCCGGCCGCGTGGAGCAGCGCGTAGTTCTGCATGTTGCGCGCGCCGATTTGGAGCATGTCGCTGTAACGGCACACGAGCGGCACCATCTCAGGCGTCATCACCTCGGTCACGTTCGGCAGGCCGGTCGCAGCGCGCGCCTCGGCGAGCAGCTCCAGCCCCGCTTCGCCCATGCCCTGAAAAGAGTAGGGCGAGGTGCGCGGCTTAAACGCGCCGCCGCGCAGCATGTGCCCGCCCGCCTCCTTGACCGCGTGCGCGGTTTCCAGCAGTTGCGCGCGCGACTCAACCGAACACGGCCCGGCCATAATCACGATGCCCGGCCCGCCGAACGTGGCGCCGTCAACGTTGAAGACCGTGTCGCGGCGGATAAAGTCGCGCGACGTCAGCTTGTACGCCTTCGAGATGGGCACGATCTCCTGGACGCCGGGGGCGCCACCGAACCACTCTTCCAGCTTGGGCGTTCCGTCTCCCACTACGCCCACAATAGTCTGATCCGCGCCGCGGAGCAGGTGCGCGCGGTAGCCGCGCTCCTGCGCCCCGTTGATGACCCGGTTGATCTGTTCCAGGTTCGCGTCTGCCCGCATGATGACCAGCATAGGTGGCTCCTTAATTCAACGCAGATGACGCACATGGAGCGGATAAACAGGACCGACCATTGATCCCGCCAATCCACCTCATCTGCGTCATCTGCGTCCTATTCCTTCTCGCATGGGCCGCAGAAACTCGGCCGCGGCAGCGGCAGGGTCGGCCGCAGCATCGACCGTTTTGACGAGCGCGGAGCCGATGATGACCCCGTCGGCCAGTTTGCCAACCGCCGCGGCCTGCTCCGGCCGGGCGATGCCGAAACCGACCGCAATCGGCGTGCGCGCGACCGCGCGGGCACGCGCCACGAAGGCGGCGAGGTCGTCGGGCAGGAACTCGCGCGCGCCGGTGACGCCGGTAAGCGAAACGAGATACAGGAAGCCCGTGGTCCGCCGGGCGATTTCGCCCAGCCTGTCCGGTGGCGAGGTCGGCGCGGCGAGGAAGATGAGCGCCAGCCCCGCCTCTGCGCACGCCCGCTCCAACTCACCGGCTTCCTCGACCGGCATATCGGGCACGATCAGGCCATCGCCGCCGGCGCCCGCCACGTCAGACACATAGCGGCTCACGCCGTAGGCTGCGATCGGGTTGGCGTAGCCCATCAAGACGAGCGGCTGCCGCACCCCGCGCCCGCGCAGCCGCCGGACGAGGTCGATGCACTTTGCGGCCGTCATCCCTCCGTCCAGCGCCACCTGCGTCGAGCGCTGGATAACCGGGCCGTCGGCAAGCGGGTCGGAAAACGGCACGCCGATCTCGATAAGGTCCGCGCCGGCCTGCGCGATGGCGAACAGGACTTCCTCGGAAGTCGCGGGGTCGGGGAAGCCCGCGGTGAAGTAGGGCATGAGCGCGGCGCGCCCCTCTGCCTGCGCAGCGGAGAAGGCGGAGGCGATCCGCTCGATGCCGGTAAGGGTGATTATCGTCATGTGATGAGCCTCAGAATCCAGCGATGCCGACCACGAATGCCACACGAATAAACGAATTGCAGGGATAAGTCATGGTGATTCGTTCATTCATGCCCTATTCGTGGTCGGCCCTCCCGCGCTCCCGCAGCGCGGCGAGCACCGTCTCCAGGTCCTTATCCCCGCGGCCCGAAAGGTTCACGAGCAGCACCGCATCTTTTCCGAGCTTTGGCGCGAGCTTGACGGCCTCCGCGATGGCGTGCGACGACTCCAGCGCGGGCAGGATGCCCTCGGTGCGGGCGAGCAACTGGAACGCGGCGAGCGCCTCGTCGTCGTCCGCGTATGTGTACTCCGCGCGGCCCAGGTCGCGCAGGTGCGAGTGCTCGGGGCCGACCGCGGGGTAGTCGAGCCCGGCGGAGATCGAATGGGTCGCGGCGACCTGGCCGTCACCGTCCTGCATGACATAAGTGCGCGTGCCGTGCAGGATGCCCATGCGGCCGAGCGCGGGGTCAGCGAAGCGCGCCGCATGCCTGCCCGACGCGATGCCCTCGCCGCCGGCCTCCACGCCGATCAGGCGCACGTTGGCGTCCTCGCGGAACGCGTGGAACAGCCCGATCGCGTTCGAGCCGCCGCCCACGCAGGCAACGCAGGCATCGGGCAAGCGGCCCGCGGCTTCCTGGATCTGCCGCCGCGCCTCTGCGCCGATGACCGACTGGAAGTCGCGCACCATCGTGGGGTAGGGATGCGGGCCGAGCGCGGAGCCGAGCAGGTAATGGGTGGTGCGGACATTGGTCACCCAGTCGCGGATAGCCTCGTTAATGGCGTCCTTGAGGGTGCGCGAGCCGCTGTCGACCGGGCAGACCTCCGCGCCGAGCAGCTTCATGCGCCGATCCCATGTAGACGATACATTCGAGGCCGAGCAGCGCCGCTGCCGTGGCCGACGCGACCCCGTGCTGCCCCGCGCCGGTCTCCGCGATAACGCGGCGCTTGCCGATGGCCTTCGCCAGCAGCGCCTGGCCGAGCGCATTGTTGACGCTTGAGGTACACCTGCGCGCCGCCCAGATGCTCGGTCAGGCGCCGCGCGTGCGTGAGCGGCGTGGGCCGGCCGACATAGGTGGTGAGCAGGTGATCCAACTCAGCAGCGAACGCGGGGTCCGCCTGGAGGCGCAGATAGGCTTCCTCGAGCTCCGCCAGCGCGGGCATCAACGTTTCCGGCACAAACTGGCCGCCATAGCGGCCGAACTTCGATGGCAATCGCATGATGTTGATCCTTCACCGCAAAGAATCAAAGGACACGAAGGTTCACGAAGAGCTCTTGGTGGACCTTCGGTTCGTTGTGTCTTTGTGGTTAGCGTCCTTTCGCTCGGCGAACAAACTCCGACATCTTCGTCGCGTCCTTGACGCCCGGCGCGCTTTCGACGCCCGACGCCACGTCGACGCCCCACGGCCTGACCGCGCGCACCGCCTCCGCGACGTTCTCCGGGGTGAGTCCACCGGCCAGCATGAGGGGCATCTCCGCCGCGAGCGCAATTGCGATGCTCCAATCAGCGACCGCGCCGCTGCCGCCGTACAGCCCCGTTCTCGATGCGTCGAGCAGGAGCGCGGGCGCGGCATCGTTGGCGTAGCAACGCGCCAGGTCCAGCGCATCTTCAACGTCACGCGCGCGGATCGCTTTGAACGCGCGGCCTTCAAGCCGGCGCAGGTCATCGGGCGATTCGTCGCCGCTCAATTGCGCGTAGTCAAGGCGGCAGGTTTGGAGAATCAGCCTGATCGTTTCGGGCGCCTCGTTCACGAACACGCCGACGAGCTGGGGCAAACGGGCGCGCTCGGCGCTCATGCGCGCCACGAGATCCGCGCACGCGGAAGGCTCGATGTAGCGCGGGCTGGGCGGGTAGAAGTTGAAGCCGAGCATATCCGCGCCTGCGTCGACTGCGGCGAGCGCGTTGTCGAGCGTGCGGACGCCGCAAATCTTCACAACGGTCATCGCCGGTCCACTCCGCTCAACTCACGCGCCTTCGCGGCCACGTCCGCCGCGGTGACAAGCGCCTCGCCGACGAGGATGGCGTCGACGCCGCGACCCTCGGACAGGAAGGCGACGTCCGCCGCGGTGAAGATGCCGCTTTCGCCCACGACGGTGACCTCCGGGGGAATTCCCTGCGCGAGCCGGGCCGCAGTGTCGATGCGCACGGTGAAGTCGCGCAGGTCGCGGTTGTTGATGCCGATGAACGTGGCGCCGGCCTGCAGGGCGATCGCCAACTCCTCCGCACTGTGGACCTCGACCAGCGCGGCCATGCCGAGGTCGTGCGCAAGCGCGGAGAACTCACGTATCTCCGACAGCACGAGCTGGGCCACGATCAGGAGGATGGCGTCGGCGCCCGACGCGCGCGCCTCATAGATCTGATACGGGTCGCAGATGAAGTCCTTACGGAGCAACGGCGCGCCGGGCAGGGCGCTCCGCACTGCCCGCAGATGCTCCAGCGCGCCGCGGAAGTATTTCTCGTCGGTGAGCACGCTGATTGCGGCCGCGCCGTTCTCCGCGTAGGCGCACGCCAGCGCGACCGGATCGAATGAGCGCGCGCCGCTGGCCAGCTCGCCGCGCGAGGGCGACGCGGCCTTGACCTCCGCGATCAGGGCGGGACGCGGCGCGGCGCGGAGCGCGCCGACGAAGTCCAGAGGCCGTGGAGCCAGGGCCGCTATGCCGCGAATTTCGTCGAGGGGCAGCGCGCTCTTGCGCGCGACCACCTCCAGCCGCTTGTGTTCGAAGATTTCGGATAGTCGATTCATTGATTCCTCGACGCAGACCTGAGGTTTTGGCCTCAGAGGTCGCAGAGCACAGAGAGAACTCCGAGGTCTCTGTGTGCTCTGGGGCTCGTCAGTTTACCGGCGTGGCGAGCTTCTGGCTCATTGCGATCAATGCGTCCAGCTTTGCCAGCGCCGCCCCGCTGTCGAGCGACTGCTGCGCCTGCGCGACTGTCTCGCGGAGCACGCCGCATGGGTCCGCGCCGAGGTCGCAGCACTCGACCGCGAGCGCGGCCGCGGCGTTAAGCAGCACGACGTCGCGGCGCGGGCCGCGGTCCTCCCCGCACAAGATGTCGCGCAGGATGCCGGCGTTGCGCGCCGGGTCGCCGCCGCGCAGGTCGGAGATGTCGGCGCGCCGGAAGGGCAGGCACGGGTCGAACGGGTCGAGGTCGAACGTCGTCACCTGCCCGTCGCGCAGGTGGCTGACGCGGTTAGGTCCGCCGGTGGTCAGTTCGTCCAGCCCGCCGTAACCATGGAGCACCAGCGCGGCCTCGCTGCCGAGGCTGCCGAGCACCTCGGCAAGCACGTGCGTCAGGTTGCGGTCGTACACGCCGATGATCTGGTGGGTCGCGCCGGCCGGATTGGTGAGCGGGCCGAGGATGTTGAAGATGGTGCGCTGGCCGAGCTCGCGGCGCGCGGGGCCGACGTGCTTCATGGCCGGGTGGAATTTCGGCGCGAAGAGGAAGCCGATGCCGACCTCGTCGATGCATTGGCCGACCTGTTCCGGCGTCAGGTCGAGGTTAACGCCGAGCGCGGCGAGCACGTCCGCGCTGCCCGAGCGGGAAGAGGCGGCCCGGTTGCCGTGCTTGGCGACCTGCCGGCCCGCGCCTGCTATCACGAAGGCCGCGGTGGTCGAGATGTTGAAGGTGTGCTGGCCGTCGCCGCCGGTGCCGCAGGTGTCGAGGAGCGAGCCGTTGCGCCGGACGGAGACGCTGTTCGCCTGGTCGCGCATGGCGCGCGCGGAGCCGGCGATCTCGTTGACCGTTTCGCCCTTCATGCGGAGCGCGACGAGGTAGCCGCCGATCTGCGCCTCGGTGGCCTGGCCGGTCATGATGATCTCCATCGCCTCGCGCGCCTCGTCCTCGGTGAGGTTCTGATAGGCAAGCAACTTGCCAATGTAGCTATGCAACATAAAGCCCCCTTCTGCCACGAATCCCACGAATGAGACGAACTGCGCCAATTCTGTCAGGTCAATTAGGGCAATTCGTCTAATTCGAGTCATTCGTGGCGGCTACGCTCTCTGGGTGAGGAAGTTCTTTAGGATTTGCTTTCCGCCGTGGGTCAGGATCGACTCCGGGTGGAACTGGACCCCGAAGATGGGCAGGGTCTTGTGCCGCAGGCCCATGACCTCGCCCTCGGTCGTGAACGCGCTGATTTCGAGCGCAGCGGGCAGCGGCTCGGCCACGATGAGCGAATGGTAGCGGGTGGCCTCGAACGGGCTCGGCAGGCCGACAAAGAGGCCGTCACCGTAGTGGTAGATGGGCGAGGTCTTGCCGTGGAGCAGCCGCGGCGCGCGGACCACCTGCCCGCCGAACGCCTCCCCGATGCACTGGTGGCCGAGGCACACGCCGAGCACGGGACGCCGCGCGCCGAGCTCACGGATCACGTCGTTTGAGACGCCCGCGTCGGATGGGTCGCCGGGGCCGGGCGAGATAACGACGTGGCTGGGGGCGAGCGCGTCGACCTCGCGCGCGCTGATTGCGTCGTTGCGGTACACGCACACCTCCGCGCCGAGCTCGCCGAGATACTGGACCAGGTTGTAGGTAAATGAGTCGTAGTTATCAATTACGGCAATCATGGTTCCTCCGCGTTGGGAAAAAGATTGAAAATGGAAGATACGCCTCTGCCATCTTCAATCTGCAATCTTCAATTCTTCTCGGCCAGCTCGACGGCCGCGGCGAGCGCGCGCGCCTTGTTGACCGACTCCTGGTGCTCACGCTCCGGCGCCGAGTCCGCAACGATGCCTGCGCCGGCCTGCACGCTGACCTCCTGCCCGCGCATGACGAGCGTGCGGATGGCGATGCAGGTGTCGAGCGAACCGTCGTAGGAGAAGTAGCCGACCAGTCCCGCGTAAGGTCCGCGCGGGTTGCGCTCCAACTCGTCAATGATTTCCATTGCGCGAATCTTGGGCGCGCCGCTGACCGTGCCCGCGGGGAAGGTGGCGCGGACAAGGTCGAACCCGTCGAAGTCGGGGCGCAGGCAGCCCTCGACATGCGAGACGATGTGCATGACATGGGAATAGCGTTCGACGGTCATGATCTCCGGCACGCGCACTGAGCCGTACTCGCACACGCGGCCCAGGTCGTTACGGGCGAGGTCGACCAGCATGACGTGCTCGGCGCGCTCTTTCGGGTCCGCGAGCAGCTCCTTCTCGAGCGCGATGTCCTCGCGCGGGGTCGCGCCGCGGGGACGCGTGCCGGCGATGGGGCGGAGCGCCGCGGTCTGACCTTCCAGCCGCACGTGCATTTCGGGCGAAGCGCCGATGAGATAGAGCGGGTCGTCGCCACCCGCAAGCAGGCCGAAATCGAAAAAGAACATGTAGGGCGAGGGGTTCAGACGGCGCAGCGAGCGGTAGATGTCGAACGGCTGCGCTGCGGTCAGGCGCGAGAAGCGCTGTGACAGGACGACCTGGAAAATATCGCCGGCGTAGATGTATTCTTTTGCCGCGTCGACCGCGGCCATGTACTCCGCCTGCGCCATGTTGGAGGTGAGGTCGGTGCAGCACTCGGGCTGTGGCGCGCGGGTGCGCGCAGGCAGCGGCCCCTCGATGGCGGCCTGCAACTCGTCCAGCCGGCGCTCCGCGTCCGCGCGCGCGGCGCCTTCGTCGCTGACACCCCCGGCCGCGGGCGCGTGAGCATTGGCGATCAGCAGGAGGCGGCCGAAGGCATGGTCGAACGCGACGAGCGTGTCGGCCAGGAGGAAGATGGCGTCGGGCAGGGCCGCGTGGGGCGCGAGCTGAAGCGTGGGCTCGAAGAAGCGGATGGTGTCGTAGCCGAGGTAACCGACAAGTCCGCCGCTGAAGCGCGGGAGGCCGTGGGTTTCGCCGGGCTGGAACTGCCGCAGCTCGGCATCGAGGATGTGGAGCAGATCGCGGCCAGGTGGCACGGCGAGCATCTCCGCATGGCCGTTGACCCGGCGCTCGACCGAGCGGTCGCGGCAGACGTAGGCGTGGCCGGGGTTCACGCCGATGAAGCTGTAACGCGCCACCTGCTCGCCGCCGGTGATCGATTCGAGCAGGAACGACGGGCCGTGCCCGGCCACCTTGAGATAGACGGAGACGGGCGTCTCCAGGTCGGCGGGCAGTTCCCGGACAACGGTAATCAGGTTAGGCATGGCAGCCTCCGCGAGATGCCACCGATCAGCGCCGGTTGGCTTTTAAAGCAAAAACCTCTCCCGCTCAGGGACGGGAGAGGTTGCAATCCCGCGGTGCCACCCTGGTTAGGCCGGTTAAATTAGAAGACCCGTCGGGTGATGGCGTCATTCGCAGAATGACGGGGACGGGTCGGTCGAGCCAGCCTCACTCTTGGTCGAGTACGGCGCAGACGTCAGTGCCGGCGCTTATACTCTTTGCCTTGATAACGGTGGCAACTCCGGCGCGGACTACTCAATTGAAGATTGAAAATGGAAGATTGAAGATGGAGTCACCATCTTCAATTTTCAATCTGCGATCTTCAATCGTTCGTCCTGCGGCTCCGAGGTCCATTCGACGCCGGCGCGTGCGCAGGCTCCCACCTGCGTCAACTCGTTGACGCCTCGTCAACTTGTCGACGCCCCTGCTCTCTGGGCCACCGGCCCGGCGCGTACTCGTCCTCTTCACAGCCTTTTTGGCGGTTTTATTCGATTGTGTAGCAAATGTACCAGCGGATCGGCGACTTGTCAAGTGACAATTTCTTAACAGAGGTGTTTCATTATGGGCAGATGTAGCGGTTCATCCTGAGCGGAGCGAGCGCCAGCTGCGTTGGCGAAGCGCAGTCGAAGGATGCTCTCGCCCGCGAAACCAAAACGCACCCTTCGTTAACGCGAGAGCGCAGAGCCGCTCGCGCGACTCCGTGCCCTCGTAAACGAACAGACAGTTGTGGTTACTTCTTGCGCCGCAGCCACGCGCCGGCCGCAACACTCAGAGCGCCGATCCCGCCGATCAGGAGCGGCAGGGCGGAAGCCGCGCCGGTGGTCGGCAGCGTCTGGGGAGCGAGGCCACCGGCCTGCTGCCCGGACTGACCCTGCTGGGCGCCGGTCGCGCCCGCCTGCTGGCCGGTCGCGCTGGACGCGCCCTGCTGGTTGCCGGTCTGATTCTGGCCGCCCTGCTGACCCTGCCAGCTCACGCCGCTGCCAGTGACGGAGAGCGTGTAGTTGCCGGCGTTCTGGCCCCCGTTAGTGGTCTCGACCATGATGTAGTAGTTGCCCGGGGCGTTGAAGGACCCGGTCCAATACTGGTCGCCACCGAAGTTCGAGTTGGCGGAGCTGCGGCCGACCGGATTGGCGGTCGCGCCGAAGTTGCCGCTTGCGTTCTGGATGTCGCCCTGCGTCCACACGCTGAACTGCGCGTTGCTGCCGCTGAGGCGAATCTGGACGGGCGAGTTATCGCCCGCGTAGCGGAAGACGTACCAGTTGCGCTGGCCCGCGTTAAGGTTCATGGAGCCCTGGCTGAGGCTGTTAAAAGCCGAGCCTGGGTCGCCACCCTGGTTCTGCATCTGGCCCTGATTCTGGGTCTGCCCCTGGTTCTGCTGGGTCCCCTGGTCGCCTTCATTGCCGGCGCCGGTCTGCGCGAAGGCGGCGCTGGCGAAGGCGAGGCTCAGCAGGAGCACGATAATCGATACGACGAACAGTCTTCGGTACATACTCAACCTCCTGGTCGATACTCAGTGGTGTAAGATAAATGATGCCACTTAGTCAAAACAATATGTGTAAGCGGGCTGCCAAACCCAAAAAGAAACCGGGCCTTGCGCGACGCGAGGCCCGGTCCCCTCGAACTCGTTCCTGAACTGATTAGCGGCTTTGCTTCACGTGCGCCAGCGTGGCGATAAGCGTGCCATCCGCCTTTTCGATTCCGAGCACGGTGACCCGCGCGCCGACCTGGACGAATTGCTGGCCCGCGATCCGGGTCGACTCGGTGACGAGCACGGTCTTGCCGCTGACGACCCATTCGCCGGTCATGCCCTCGGCAGGCAGCGTCTCGATGACGCCGACGAGCTGGAACGGCTTGGAGCCCTCTGCGGGGGCGGTCACGATCACCAGCAGGGCCTTGACGACATCGCCCTCGGTGTAACCGACCACATGCGCCGTGGCGCCGACTTCGGCCAGCGCCTTGCGCTGCATGACGCGCGTTTGCTCGCTGACCTCGACCTGCTTGCCGGCCACGGTCCACACACCGATAAGACCATCTTCGGGCAGGACCTCAATCTCGCCCTTGATGTTCTGCTGCTGCCGCCAGCCGCCCGGCTCATTCCAGACGACCTTAACGGTCTGGGCGAGCAGCGTTCCGTCTTCCTGCAGCTTTGCGGCCACGTGCGCCAGCAGGCCGACCGCGGGCTTGCCCATAACCTTTGTATCCGCGGTCGCGGCGATGATGACGCCGCTGACGGTCCACTCGGTCTCGCTAAAGGCTTGAATCGCGCCGAAGAGCTCGACGTCCTCTTCCTCGGTCACCGAGTGAATGGACACCGCGACAAACTCATCGCCTTCCTGCACCGCGCGCACTTCCACCCACCCGTCGACCATCATGGGCTCGCCGCGGTCGCTGATCTTCGTATCCTCGGTGACCGTGAAGTCAATGCCCGCAACGGTCCACGTGCCGAGGTCGCCCTCGGGCATGACTTCGAGCGGGCCGCGCAGGCGCATTTCCGCGGGCATGACCGTCAGCTTGAGCGCAAGCCAGGTTCCGTCGGAAAGCTTCCTGGCTGTTACGTCGGCCCACATCCCGGCCGCGGCTTCGTCTTCGGTAGCCATGCGGATCTTCGTGTTTGCGTCGGTCTTGACGGTTTGACCTGCAATGACCCATGCGTCACCCGCGACGGCCGGGGCGGTCTCGATGACGCCGCTGAACTTCACGTCGAACGGCCCGCCGTCGGTCTCGGCGGCCGAGGCCAGCGCCGGCGTCACAAACAGGCTGACCAGAACAAGCAGTACCAGCAGCGCGCGAATCCGAGCGGTCATATATCCTCCTCTTGTCTATCGCGTCGTAATTGGGAGATACTGATAGCAGCTTGCCACTTTAACGTCGTCGACGAAGAAGTGGCTCTCCCAGGTTTCATCGTTCTTCGCCTGGAATTCCAGCCACACGGTCTGCCCGCTGTACGCCGAGACGTCATACTCCACGAGATCCCACGCGGCCATCTCCGGATCGGCCTCCAACACCCCGAGCGTCGCGAGCGTGGACGTCCCGTCGCTGTTGAGCAGGCGCACGGTCAACGTATCGAAGTCGGCTTGCACGGGCTGGGTTGTAGTCTGCGACCACCAGAATGACACGCGCAGCGGACGCTGCGCGGGCAGCGTGATCTTCTGCCTGATGCTGTGGTCGCTGTTGGCAAGGCCGCCGAGATAGGCGGCGTACGTGCCGCTGTGTGTGGCGAAGTCGCTGATGAGGTTGGACGCGCCGACTTGCGTCCAGTTTGCGCCGAGTGGCGAATCCTCGAACCCGCCGTTCTTCACGACGACGGGGCAGGTGGCCGGCACGGCAAACACGGTTGCTGCGAGGTCAGTCTCGCGCGCGGCAGCTGCGGGAGCGGCCGGCGTGACCAGAAGCAGAGCGCCGGCGACGGCAACCGCCAGCGCCGAGAACATTGCCTGCCTCAATCTGGGCATATAGCACCCTCCATTGGGATGAGTCGACGGGGTCGACGCTCGAGGGCGGCGCGTGGAGCAGGGCGCCGCCCTCTCTGTTGGACTAACGGCGCGGGGGGCGGATGGTTACGC
>JALOOB010000129.1 GCA_025454635.1 Anaerolineae bacterium | reverse complement strand
GATCGGCCCTTCCGGCAGTTGCTCGATGGCCTGCTTCAGAATGCGTAGGCTCTGGTAAATCTCGTCCATGCGCACGCGGAACCGCGCCCACACGTCGCCCTCTGGCCGGCTGCACACGTCAAACTCGAACCGGTCGTAGATCGAATACGGCGCGACCTTGCGCAGATCGTAAGGCACCCCCGACGCGCGCAGCATCGGGCCGGCCATGCTGTACGCGATGGCTTCCTCTGCGGTGAGCACGCCAACTCCGCGCGTGCGGGTGAGGAAGATTTCGTTGCCCGCGAGCAGGCTCTCGAAATCCTGCATGACGCGCGGCAGCCGGTTCCACACCAGCTCGCGCGCGCGCTCGATCCACCCCGCCGGCAGGTCCGCCGCAACGCCCCCGAAGCGCATGTAATTGCACATCATCCGGCTACCGGCGACGGCCTCGAACAGGTCAAGGATGAGTTCCCGTTCGCGCATGCCATACAGCGCGGGCGTGAAGTACGCGCCGAGGTCGTTGAACAGGAAGCCGACCGCGATGAAGTGGCTCACGATTCGCGTGAACTCCGCCATGATAATGCGGAGATACTCGGCGCGTTCCGGCGCCTGGACGCCCATCAGCTTTTCGACCGCCAGCACATAGCCGAAGTTGTTCGACATGGAGGCGATGTAGTCGAGCCGGTCGGTAAACGGAATGTTCATGATGTAGGTGTTGCGTTCGCCGATCTTCTCGTGGCAGCGGTGCAGGTAGCCCATTTCCGGCTCCAGCCCAACCACGTTCTCGCCCTCGATCGCAATCACCATGCGGAACACGCCGTGCGTCGACGGGTGCTGCGGCCCCATGTTGACGAGGATACGCTCCGTCTTTAGGTCCGCGCCGTCGCGCCCTCCCACTCCATCCACGTCCATAATGCGCCGGTACTCGACCTCCGGTGATCGCCACAGGTCCGGGTCCCAGCCAATCGGATAGCTGACGTTATCCTTCCACGGCGCGCGGTCCTCGGCCCACAGATGGCCCCCGTCTGGATGCCGGCTCTTGAAGGGCTTGGTCTCCTCCTCGAAGTACGGTTCCTTGAAGTCCTTGCGCAAGGGATAGCCTTCGAAGCCCTCCCACAGCAGGATGCGGCGCAGGTTCGGGTGCCCCTCGAACCGAATGCCCATCATGTCGTAGACTTCGCGCTCCTGGAAGTCCGCGCCGGGCCAGATCGGCGTGAGCGAGGGCATGACCGGATTCGCTTTGTTCGTCAGCCGCACGCGCAGGACAAGCGCGTCCTTCGGCTGGGCCACGCCGTACAGGTAGTAAACCACCTCGAAATACTGCGGCCAGTCGATGCTGGTCACCATCGAGCAGTAGTCATAGCCCTGCTCATCGCGCAGATAGCGCGCAAGGTCGACCACGCGGTCGGGGGCGACCACGAGGCCGGTCTTAACCTGTTCGAGCACGGCTCCCGGCACGGCGTCGTTGTGCGGGAGATTTTCCGCGATAGTTGGGATGGGTGCAGTCATTGCGCGTCTCCCTTATGTCCGTTCGGCAATCGGCGCCTGATCCGGTAGAACTGCGTCGGCAGTGACAGCCACGGCTTCCGCTGCCTGCGAGCGGGCGGCTTCCGCCAGCTTTTTGAGCGCCTCGCGATCCTTCGGATTGTACAGATCGGGGCCGAGCACCGGCAGGGGCAGCGGCTCGTTCAACTGGTCCTTGCGGTACCACGGCGCAGTTCGCACCGACTGTTTGAACACCTTCTTGTGGACCTGCATCAGCCCGTACAAAAGCGCCTCGGGAGTCGGCGGGCAGCCGGGCACGTACACGTCGACCGGCACGAATTTGTCGATGCCCGAGACGACGTTGTAGCCCTCCTTGAATGGCCCGCCCGATGTTGCGCAGGCGCCCATCGCCAGCACGTACTTCGGCTCGGCCATCTGGTTGTAGAGGCGCACGATGTTGGGCGCCATCTTCTTATTGACCGTGCCGGACACGATCATCAGGTCCGCCTGCCTGGGCGAAGCCCGCATGATCTCCATGCCAAAGCGGCTCAGGTCAAAGCGCGCGGCCTGCACCGCAATCATTTCGATCGCGCAGCAGGCGAGGCCAAACATCATCGGCCACATGGAGCGCGCGCGGCCCCAGTTGTATACGTTGTCGACCGTGGTCAGGAAGATGTTCTTCTTGAGTTCTTCCGGCAGGTCGTTGTCCATTTCGTGGCTTTTCATCAGAAGCTCGTCCTTCTGCTATAAGTCAACCGCATCAACCCGGCAGAAAACCGGTGCGCGTGCGTTGTTTCTCTTCGACGCGGCCCAGCACGTACACGGTGGCATCGCTTCGTTGCCCGATGCTCAGCACGCGCCAGCCCTCGGCCAGGAGATCATTCACCCTGGCGATGTCCTCGTCCTCGCGGACGGTGACCTGTTTCAACTGCTTGAATTCGGAGTCACGTGTGACGGTCGGTGTCGGCATTTCATTCATCGTTCTCTCGCCTTTCGTTAATCCGAACTAGGCCGCCAGCGTCTGATAGATGGCTGGTCGATACCGGGGCTCAGGAATAGGCCGACCACTGGCTCTCGCAGTCTCGAGCCATGCGGTCGTTGCGCGTTCAACCTCTTGCAGCGCCTCGACAGGCGTCCGCCCGAACGCCGAACACATTTCAAGGTCGGGAATATCGGCAATCCATCCCTCGTCTTCTTCGGAGTAGAACACGTTGATGTGGTAGTTTCTCATCAGTCCTCCAGCACCAGGTTGTACTTCTCCACAAGCCTTAGAAACTGCCGAACCTGGTACGGCTTCACCTTACCCTCAACATTCTGCAGGTTCACCAACTCAGCTATCTCCGGATGAGTAAAGATGTGGTGACTGCCTGATTGCCGGTCAAAAACGAACCCAAAACCTTCGACCAGTCCAACCATATCCGAAAACCGAACATTCTTTGAGCCGCTTAAGATGCTGCGCAGCAACGCGCGTCGCTTCACGCCAAATCCACCAGATGGTCCGTATCGATTTGCGCCCGCTGCAAGCGGCCGCTGTAGTCCACATACACCGACTTCCACTCGGTGAACACTTCGAACGCGGCCTGTCCCGCCTCGCGGTGGCCGTTGCCCGTGCCGCGCGTGCCGCCGAACGGGAACTGGATCTCCGCGCCGATCGTGCCCGCATTGATGTACACGATGCCGGTGCTCAGGTCGCGGATCGCCTCGAACGCAGCATTGACGTTCGAAGTGAAGATCGAGCTGGACAGCCCGTAGGCCGTCTCGTTGTTAATCCGAATCGCGTCATCCAGGTCGTTCGCCTCGATGACGCTCAACACCGGGCCGAAGATCTCCTCCTGCGCCAGCCGCATGCCGGGACGCACACCGTCAAAGATCGTCGGCGCATAGAAGTTGCCCTTCGCCAGGTCGCCGTCCGTGACGACCTTGCCGCCGGTCACCAGTTCCGCGCCCTCGGCCTGCCCGATGCCGGTGTACTCGTGAATGCCTTCCAGCGCGCGCCGGCTGATTACCGGCCCCACGTCCGTCGTTTCGAGCAGTCCGTCGCCCAGCCGGAGCCTTGACGCCCGCGCCTGCAGCCGGTCGACCAGTTGTCGGCGGATGCCCTTCTGCGCAATGACGCGCGAGCACGCGGTGCAGCGCTGTCCCGTCGTGCCAAACGCCGACCACAGGATGCCGTCGAGCGCCAGGTCAAGGTTCGCATCGTCCATCACGATGATGGCGTTCTTCCCGCCTAGTTCGAGACACACCTTCTTCAGCGTCGGCGCGGCCAACTCGGCCACGCGCTTCCCCACCTCGGTGCTGCCCGTGAAGGTGACCACCTTGACCGCCGGGTGCGACATCAGCGTTTCGCCCACTGCGCCGCCCGGTCCCGTGACAATGTTCAGCACGCCCGGCGGCAGCCCGGCTTCTTCGAAGATGCGAACGAACTCAATCGCCAGGATCGGCGTATCGGACGCAGGCTTAAAGACGACCGTGTTGCCGGCAACGAGCGCGGGCAGAATCTTCCAACTGGGAATCGCAATGGGGAAGTTCCACGGGGTGACCACCGCGACCACCCCGATCGAGTCGCGCAATGCCATGCCGAATTTGTTCGGCAGCTCGACCGGCGCAGTGTAGCCGAAGAGCCGGCGCCCCTCGCCGCCCATGTAATAGGCCATGTCGATGGCCTCCTGGACGTCGCCGCGCGCCTCGGGCAGCACTTTGCCCATCTCGCGCGTGAGCAGTTGCGCCAGGCGTTCCTTGTTCTGTTCCAGGAGCGCGGCGACCCTGAACAGCACCTCGCCGCGTTTCGGCGCAGGAACCTTGCGCCACTTTGCGTATGCCTCCGCCGCCGCCGCAACCGCCCGCTCTACGTCTGCCCTGCCCCCTTTTGGGGCCTCGCCGATCAACTCGCCGTTCGCCGGATTGGTCGATGCGAAAGTTTCGCCGGACAGCGCATCCACCCACTGGCCGGCGATGTAATTCCGCGCAATGTTATTGCGCGCAATGTTATTGCGGTGCATGGCGTCTCCGTTGCCCGCTACAAGCTATACGATTGGGGCGCGAGTCGGTGCTGGCTAAGGCTATGGCTCGCGCCGTGTACCGGATTTTACCTCAAAAGGACCAATCTGTAAAGGTTGGGCTTGTAGCTCTTGTTACGAACGCGCTAGCTGGACGAATCCGGGGGTGCGTTTCAGCTTGGCGGCAACAGCATCCTGCGCGGAGGGCGGCGGTTGTTTCGCCGCCGTAGTCGAAGGATGCCCGCCGCTACATTCGCCCCCAGCCTGAAACACGCCCCGAATTCGCGCCGTTGACACAGGGGCGCCCCCTCCGGTAAAGTATATTGGGTCAGATGAAGACACACGCTCAAATCAAGACGCTGCTTGCGCACTACGACTACTTGCCGCCGGGGGAGCGCGGCGAAGTCGACGCGCACCTGGTGACCTGCGCCGAATGCGCAAGCGAACTGGCCGCGCGGCCTGTAGCCGCGACGCAGGCAGAGTCCCCTCGCCTGCTTGCGCCCGCATCGCCGGACCGTCTGCCCGAGCCGCCGCCCCAACCCCTGCTGTTACCCGAACCCGAACCTGCGAACGACCCTCCCCCTCGCGCCCCCTTCCCCTGGCAGCGCCTCCTGCTCCCCTTCGGCCTTGTTCTGCTTTTCGTCGCCGCCATCGCCTACGGCGTGCGCGAGCCCGCGCGCGACCCTGTCCCGCCCAGCCCCACGCCCGATAGCCCCGCGCTCGCCGGCACCCCGCATCCCGAGTCCACAGGCGCGCCGGCCGGCGCCACGATCCTGTTTGCGTGCGACGACGTGGCCGCCGTCTACAACGACTATGCCAGGATCGCGCGCGCCTTCGAAGCGCAGAACCCTGGCATCGAGATCGAGCTCAAGAGCTACCGCGACCTTCTTGGCAACCAGTCGCTAAGTTATACGGAATACATGCAAGAGATTGCAGCCAACGCCGACGCCTTCTGCGTGTGGGAAGTCGCGCCACTTGTCGACGCAGACCTGCTCTACAACCTCGATCCGTTCCTGGCGCGGGATTCCACTTTCGCGCCGGATGATCTCTACCCCGCCGTGCTCGACACTGCACGCGCGAACGGCAGCCTCTACGCGGTCCCCAGCCGCTTCCAGCCTGCGCTCATCCGGTACGACCCACAAGCATTCGACGGGGCGGGGCTTCCTCACCCCCGTCCAGGGTGGACTTGGGACGACTTCGCATCTGCCGCGAAGGCTCTGACGCAGCGCGAGGACGGCAACACCCGGCGCTGGGGTTTCGCGGAGGACGCGCCAACCATCTTCAATGCCCGTTTTCGCGCCGCGCTCCGGGACCCCGCCTTTGCCGCAGCCGCGTCCGGCGACAAACCTCTCGCCAACCCGGCGGTCTCGGACTTGTTCGGCTGGTATCAACGCCTGTACGTGGACGACCGCGCGGCGCCCGTGCCCCGTGATCTCGAGTCGTCATTCGCCGCAAGCGGGCTCGTCTTCGTTGATCCCCGCGACGTCGGCCGCGGCAGGATGGCGATGTGGAGCGACCTCATGTATCAGAACGCGCGGCGCCAGGGCAAGCCCGCGCCGTTTCCGGTCGACGGCAACGTGGGCGGCGCGCCCGTCTTCACCGACCCGGCCTGGGCCATCGCCGCGGAGTCATTGCATCCCGAAGCCGCGTGGCGCTGGCTCAACTACCTCTCGCGCAACCCGCCGCCCGACCGCGACCAGCTCAGGCTGCCGACGCGTCGCTCGCTCGTGGAGCGGCTCCCCTTCTGGCAGGAGCTGCCTGCGGATGAGGCTGTGGTGTACCGGTATGTCCTCGATCACCTCGAAAGTCGTCCAGGTCCTCCTGCGGGGGAAGAGAAAGTTGCTGCTCTCTACGGGGTATTAACAGGCATGGTTTCGAGCCAGATGACCTTGCCGGCGCTGCTGACGCGCGCGACGTCGGCATCCGGCGCGGCCAATCCTGTCCCCGCGAATATTCCCGTGCTGACCCTTGCCGTCCCGCGCGACCACGTGAGTTATTATCGAACTGCCGCCGCTGCGTACTCGCGGGCCACGCTCCGCGCAAACGTCGAGGTGATCGCGCGCGAGAGCTTGAGCGACCCCACCCGCGCCGAGGACACGACCATCTGGCAGCAGATGCGCCAGGTTGCGAATCGCGCGGACGTGATCGCCGGGCCGGGTGTGGCCGCGCTGGCGCGCAGCGGCCGCGCGGACGGCATCCTGCTCGACCTTGCGCCCCGCCTCGCGGACCTCCCGCCCGGCCGCAACTTCTACTCGAACACGCTGGAATCGCTCGCATGGCGCGGCGCGACATGGGCCGTGCCCGACCGCATCTTCGTCTACATGATCGCGTACAACGGGGACGTATTCGATCAGATGGGCGCTGCGCGTCCGCGCGCCGGCTGGACGTGGGAGGACTTCGCGCGCGCCGCGCAGGCGGTCACCCAGCCCAGCGCGGACAAAATGAAGTGGTGGGGCTTCAGCGACGGCGCAGGCGGGACCCTGCCCCTGCTGCTCGCAGCCACCGGCCCGCTCGTCGACTACGGCGCCGATCCGCCCCGGCCGCTCCTCGACACCCCGCGCGTGGCTGAAGTCGCAGGGTGGTACGCCAGGTTGTGGCGGCAGGGATATATCACCGTGCCCGACGCGCGCGAAACCGCGCGAGACATGGCTGCGCCGCGCAAAGCCGCCATGTGGGTCGAACTCGTCGATTCCGCCGCGGTCGAGCGGTTGCAGCTTGCGGGCATCGACCTGGCTCCGTTCCCTGCCGGTCCCAACTCCGACGCCACGACCCCCATCGAGATCGAGAATGCGTTTGCGATCAGCGCGGCGACCGAACAGCCCGAAGCCGCCTGGCAACTCATCGACTTCCTGCTCCGCTACCGCTCCCCCGACGCCCCGCCCGGCTCGCCCGCGCAGCCCGGCGGCGCGCCCTCAGCCCCGTGGGAGAGTTCTGAGGCGCTCGCCGCATACGAATACGCGCTGAGTCGCGCGCAGCCGGCCGCGCCCCTCCGGCGTGAAGAGTACATCGCGCGCGTGGCGCTGGTCGACGCGGTCGCTCGGCTCGCAATGGGCGAGAGCGACGCGCAGCGGGCGCTGCGCGATGCGCAGGTCGCGGCAAGCTCGCGCATGGGTCAGTAGCGCGCGATCAATAAGGGGCGCGTTTCAGGTCGGGGCGAAAGCATCCTGAGCGGAGCGACCAAAGGGGAGCGCAGTCGAAGGACGCTCCGCAGAATAGCTGCCCTCCACAGTGAAACACAGTCATCAACAACGGCAGTTTGACTAGCGCAGCCCCTTCCTTTACGATTGCCACCAGTCAACCCCAACCCATTGCAGCGAGGCAATTCATGACCACAGTGCTCATCCGCAACGCCGACGTACTGCTAACGATGGTCGCCGGCCAGGCCCCCATCCACGACGGCGGTCTATTCGTCAGGGATAATGTTATCGAGCAAATCGGTCCTTCCGACGCGCTGCCGCAGACCGCGGACAAGGTAGTCGACGCGCGTGGCATGATCGTTGCGCCCGGCCTGATCAACACGCACCACCACCTCTACCAGACGCTGACCCGCGCGGTCCCCGGCGCAAACGATCAGGAACTGTTCGACTGGCTCGTCCGCCTCTATCCCATCTGGGGCGAGCTGACGCAGGAGGCGGTTTACACCTCGGCCTACATTGGCATGGCCGAGATGATCCTGACCGGCTGCACCACGACGACAGACCACCTCTACCTCTACCCCAACGACTGCACCATCGACGGCGAGATCAAGGCTGCGGTCGACCTGGGCATGCGCTTTCAGCCGACTCGCGGCTCGATGAGCCTGGGCCGCTCGAAGGGCGGGCTGCCGCCGGATCACGTGGTGCAGGAAGAGGACGCCATCCTGAAGGACTGCCAGCGCGCCATCGAGCAGTGGCACGACCCGAAGCCCTACGCGATGGTCCGCATCGGCCTCGCGCCGTGCTCGCCCTTCTCAGTAACGACCGACCTGATGATCGAGGCGGCGAAGCTCGCGCGGACCTACGACAACGTCCTGTTGCACACGCACGTGGCGGAAACACGCGACGAAGAGCAGTTCTGCATCGAGCGGTTTGGAGACCGGCCCGCCGCGTACATGGAACGAGTCGGCTGGACCGGGCACGACGTCTGGTGGGCGCACGCGATCTACCTGAACGACGACGAGATACGGATGCTTGCCGAGACAAAGGATGCTTGCCGAGACAAAGACTGGCGTGGCGCATTGCCCGTCGTCCAACATGCGGCTCGGGTCGGGGATCGCGAAGATTCGCGAGATGCGCGATGCGGGGGTCAAGGTCGGGCTGGCGGTCGACGGCTCCGCGTCGAACGACACCTGTAACGTGATCGGTGAGGCGCGCAATGCGCTCCTGCTTCAGCGCGTGGCCAAGGGCGCGGCCGCGTTCACGGTCATGGATGCGCTGTCGCTCGGCACGGTCGGCTCGGCCGCGGTGCTGAATCGCGACGACATCGGCCAGCTTGCTCCCGGCAAGGCCGCGGACTTCATCGGCGTGAAGCTGAACCGGCTGGAGATGGCTGGCGCCGCGGTTCACGATCCGGTCGCCGCGCTGCTGCTCTGCCCG
>JALOOB010000447.1 GCA_025454635.1 Anaerolineae bacterium | reverse complement strand
GCTCTGGGCTGCGGCGCAGGCGGCCGCGCTTTTGCTCTTTGCGCCGTGGCTGGCCTACGCGCTGCCGCGCATGATGAGCTGGTCGTCCGCGGAGCCGTACGCGCCCGGCTTCTTTGCGCGGCTGTATGCGACGGTTTTAGCGACGGGCGTTGCGGAGAACATCGACCCGTGGCTCGCGCCGACGTTGATCGTCTTCGCGCTGCTGCTTGCGGGGGTCGTCGCGCTGCTCGCGCAGCGCAAGACTCCGCTGCAGGCCGCCGGGCTGGCCCTGCTCATCCTCGGCGTGCTGCTGCCCGCGGGAATGGTCTTCCTGCTGACCGCGCTGCCGGCGCGTCAGTTCTACGTGCCGCGTCTCGCGCCGCGCTATTTCCTGCCCCTTGCCGGCGCGTTCTACACGCTGCTGGGGTGGGGCATCGTCGCGCTTGGCCGTCGGTGGACAGTTGCGGGTTACGTCGCAGCCGGCGCGGTCGCGGCCGTGGCCCTTGCGGGCCTGCTCGCGCTGCTGCCGGGCCGGGTTGCAATGGACCAGTACGTGACCCTCGTCGATACGCTCCAGGCTCGCGAGCGCGCGGGCGACCGAGTGCTGCTCTACCCGGACGAGGACTGGCCGCTGTTCGCCGCGCGCTACGCGGGAGCGTGGGTAAAGGCGCCGGCGGGGATGGACCTGACGCCGGAGAACCTGCCCGCGCTGATCGAGCCGGTGTGGGATGGGGCGGAGGGTGTGTGGGTGGTGGCGACGCCGAACGCGCTGGAGATGGACCCCGAAGGGCTGCTGCCGGAGTGGCTGGATGAGCGCGCTGTGGCGCGGACCGAGTGGGATTTCGGGGAGACGCGGCTGACTCTGTACGCGCGGACGCCGGAGCGGGCGGCGACGCTGCATGACCTGCGGCCGGATTTCGCGCTGCCCGGCGCGATGGGCGAAGCCCTCGCCGCCGGCGGCGGGGGCTTCGCCCATCGCGTACCCTTGCGCAGGTATCGGATCGGGGACGCGCTCTACGCCACTCTCTACTGGGGTGCGCCACCTACCGGGCAGCTTTCGCTCGGCCTGCGCGAGGCGTCTGCGGCCGCGGCGCCACTCGACCCGCCCCCGTCCGTTGCGCAGGGCATGCGCTCCATCGTCGGGCGGCTGCCGCTCACGCCGGACCTGCGGCCGGGAACTTATCACGTCGTGCTCCGGGAGGACGGTCGCGAGGTTGCCACCCTCGGCCGCATCGATCTCGTCGCGCCGCGCGGTCAGGGCGAGCGCGCTGCGCAGCCGCAGACGCCGCTTGACATTCGCCTGGGCCGGTCGGTGCGCCTGCTCGGCTATGACCTGCCGCAGACCGTCTTTCGTCCCGGCGAGTCGGTCCCGCTCACACTCTACTGGCAAACCGACGACGTCCTCGCCGACCGCTACAAGGTTTTCACCCATTTGATTGGCGGGGTGTGGAACGCGGACGGGGGCAATTTCCTGTGGGGCCAGCAGGACAACGAGCCGCAGGGCAACCAACTGCCGACGACGCGCTGGGCGCCGGGAGAGGTGATCGTCGACCGCTACCGCATCAAGCTTGCGCCGAATGCGCCGGCGGGCAGATATCTGCTCGAAGTGGGGATGTACGGCCTGCTGGACGGCGCGCGACTGACGACGGCCGGCGGCGCGGACGCGGTGCTGTTGGGCGAGGTCGAGGTGGAGTAAGGCCGCGAGGCAAGCAAAGTGCAACCGAAACTATCGCTCCTCTCCGAGGAAGACCGGCAGTCTGTCCACGCGGCCTCGCTCGCGATCCTCGCGCAGGTCGGCGTCCGCGTCGACAGCCCCGCGGCGCGTCCGCCGCTGCGGCGCGCCGGCGCGCGCTTTGTCACCGAAGACCACTGCCGCATCCCTGCGGAAGCCGTTGCGCAGGCGCTCGTCGCGGCGCCGCGTCACGTGCCCGTCTACGACCGGCTCGGCGCGCTCGCGTTCACGCTGGGCGACTCACCCGCGCGCTTCGGCATCGGCGTCACCAACCTCTATTGCGAGGACCCGCTAACGGGCGAGATCGCGCCGTTCACGCGCAAGGACATGGCGGCGGCGGTCCGCCTGGGCCACTCCCTGCCCGAGTACGACGTCGTCTCCACGGTCGGCATCCTCCAGGACGAGCCGGTCGACCGCGCGGACCTTCTCGCCGCGCTCGAAACGGTCGCCAACACGACGAAGCCGCTCGTCCTGCTCGTTTCCGACCCTGCGCAGTTCGGACCCGCGCTCGACCTGCTTACGGCTGTTTCCGCGGCGGACCCCGCCCGTCCGTTCGTCCTGCCCTACGTCAATCCCATCACGCCGCTTGTCCTCAACGCGGAGACCACGGACAAGATGGCCGTCGCGATTGAGCGGGGTGTGCCCGTGATCTTCTCCAACTACGGCATGGCCGGCGCATCCACGCCCATGTCGCCGCTCCGCACGCTTGCCCTGCTCGACGCGGAGCTGCTCGCCGGACTGGTCTTCAGCCAGGCGCTCCGGCCCGGCGCGCCCGTCATCCTCGGCAGCCTCCCTGCCTGGTTCGACATGCGGACGATGGTCGATTACTACGACCCCCGCTCGATGCTCGTGAGTCTCGCCTGCGCGGAGATGCTGGCATGGTACGGCCTGCCGCACGCAGGGACGTCCGGCTCGGGCAACGGCTGGGGGCCGGACGTGATCGCCGCGGGCGAGTTATGGTTCAACCACCTCGTGAGCGCGGCGGGCGGCGCGGGGCTGGTCCCGTTCGTCGGCGGCAACCTGGGGTCGAAGGTCTTTTCGCCTGCGACCGTCGTCCTTGGCGCGGAGGTCATCGCGCAGGTGCGGATCTTCGCGGCCGGGCTGGAGCAGGCGGACGCGGCGGGGCTGATCGAGGAG
>JALOOB010000128.1 GCA_025454635.1 Anaerolineae bacterium | reverse complement strand
TTCCGCCCGGCGGGTGCGGGGTCCAGCGGCGACGCGATCCCGGCGCGCGAAGCGGACATTCCGTCCGCGGCCGGCTCGGTGGGCAGCAACAGTTGGGTTGTCGGAGGCGGGCGAACCGTTACGGGTAAGCCGCTGCTCGCCAACGACATGCACCTGCCGATTGCCAGTCCCGCGATCTGGTATGAGAACCACTTGGCGCTACGCGCCGAGGCGAGAGGCGGGGATCAGCTCGACGTGACCGGGGTCACCTTCCCCGGCATCCCCTACGTGGTCTCGGGCCACAACGGGCGCGTCGCATGGGGGTTCACCAACGGGTTCGCGGATGTTCAGGACCTCTATCGCGAGCGGCTGCGGCGGACGCGCGAGGGGGTTCAGTACGAGCATCGGGGCGAGTGGCGCGGTGGGGAAACGCGGCGGGAAGAAATCCGCGTGAAGGGCGGCGCATCCGTGATCCAAGATGTGATCGTCACGAACCACGGCCCGGTCATCAACGAGCTGGCGCGCGGGCTGGCAGCGCAGCCGGGCGCAGATGGCCTGCCCGCCGAGGCGCTGGCGCTGCGCTGGACTGCGCTCGACGCAGCGCCGGGAATGATCGACACGCTGGGCGCGATGAACCGCGCGCAGAATTGCGACGCGTTCCGCGAGGCGCTGCGCGGCTGGGTCGCGCCGGTGCAGAACGTGGTGTACGCGGATGTGGCGGGTAACATCGGCTACACCTACGCGGGGCGCATCCCGATCCGGGCGCAGGGAAAGGGGAAGACGCCGGCGCCGGGTTGGACGGGGGAATGGGAATGGCGCGGGTTCATTCCGTTCGAGGA
Source organism: Anaerolineae bacterium (assembly GCA_025454635.1). Taxonomy (GTDB): domain Bacteria; phylum Chloroflexota; class Anaerolineae; order CG2-30-64-16; family CG2-30-64-16; genus JALOOB01. The sequence continues at coordinate 14,688 of JALOOB010000128.1, read as the reverse complement.
ACTGCCGCACCAGCGCAACCCGGAGCGCGGGTATATTGTCACGGCGAATAACCGGGTGACCGACGAGGGGTATCCCTACTTCATCAGCGACGAGTACGGGCAGGGGGACCGCGCGGAGCGCATCACGGAGCTGATTGAGCGGACGCCAAAGGTGAGCGCGCCAATCATCCGGCAGATGCATCTTGACCAGCGCTCGCCCTCGATGGTGCGGCTGGCGAAGCGGCTGGGACAGCTGGAGGTCGACGACCCCGAGTTGCAAGGGATGGTGACCCTGGTCAGGCAGTGGGATCGCGAACTGCGGGCCGACAGCGCGGCGGCCGCGGTGTGCGAAGTGTTCGGCCGGTTGATGCAGCGCGTGATCCTGGAACGGCGGCTGGGGGATGAGAAGGACGGCAGCGGGCTGTCCTTGCTCGATCGGGCGATGGGACGCGGGCCGACGCCGGGCATCCAGGAGTCGAGCTTCCTCTATCACAGGTTGTGGGAGTGGCTGTTCGATATCCTCGAGCAGCCTGACTCGCCGTGGTTTGACCTGGGGCGGGGAGAGCGGCGGGAGGACGTCATGCGCATTGCGCTGGCGCGCACGCGTAACTACCTGGCAGAACGCTGTGGTCCCGCGCAGCCGCCGGACTACCGCAACTGGAGTTGGGGCCGGCTGCATATGGTGACGTTTGCGCACATTGCGGGGCGGGCGCCTGCGCTGGAAGGGCATTTCAACCGCGGACCGTATCCGCTGGGGGGCGACGGCAACACGATCTTTGCCACGGGTGGCGGGCTGACGCGCGAAGCCAGCGCGGCGGTAGTCGGTCCGCCCTTCCGATTTATCGCGGACCTTTCGGATTTGTCGCGGAGTTACGGGTTGCTTGCTCCCGGCAACTCGGGGCGGCCGGATAGTCCGCACTATGATGACCAGATCAAGGGGTGGTTTGCGGGGAAGTATCATCCGATGCTGTACCGCCGCGAGGATGTGGAGCGCGGCGCGCGGCGCAGGTTGACGCTGGCGCCGCGCGCGTAGCGCAAGTTGCCAACTTGCGCTACAGTTTAGCGCAGCAGGCCCCAGAGGAACAGGACGCCCGCGCCAATGAAGAGCGCGGTGCTCACCCCGGGCGAACCGTCCGTCGTGCGGAACATCATGCCCGCGATCAACAGCCCGCCGGCCGCGACGGTCCAGGTGAGGCGGTCGACCGTGCGCTCCAGCCGCTTGATGGCCCTTGCCGCGTCCGGCGCGAGCGCGGTTTGCTGGACCAACTCCCCGCGTTCGGCCGCGGTCAGGAAGCGATCCAGCCGCTGCGGCAGCATCAGGGCAAGTTGCGCGATGCTGCCCAACTCGTCGAGCACGGAGCGCCAGTCGCGCGTTAACTGCGCCTGCGCCAGTCGCTCGGCAAAGGGCAGGGTCGCGGCCCACGGATCGAAGTGCGGGTCGAGTGTGGTTGCCATGCCGGAGAGGATTGCCACCGCGCGGATGGCGAACAGGATGTCCGTAGGAAACTGGAAGGGCAGATCGTAGAGCAGGTCGCGGTACTCGCGAATGAGAAAACCAGCCTGCTGCATCGCGACGTCGCTCAACTGGCCCATGCGGACGCCGCCGAAGCGCGCGAACATGACCTCGTGCAATTCCTCGATACGCTGCCGGTCCGCGCCGGGCAGCAGCACACCTGCGTCATAGTAGGCCTGCACCAACCGCCGCGCGTCGCGCGTCCCCACGGCAATGGCGACGTCGCGCATCGCTCCGCGCAGACTGTCGGGGATGACCGCGACCATGCCGAAGTCGACGAAGATCAGCCAGAAGGGCCGCGGGGCGCCAGGCGGCGCGCCGGGCGGCAGGTCGAGCGGGTGAATGAAGAGGTTGCCCGGATGCGGGTCGGCGTGGACGAAGCTGTGGACAAAGATCTGCTCGAGATAGGTGTCGTAGAGGCGCCTGGCCACTTCGCCGCGGCTGATGCCCGCCGCTTCAATGGCCTGCACGTCGTCGACCTTAATGCTGGAGACGTTCTCGAGCGTGAGGACGCGGCGTGTGGTCAGGTCCCAGAAGACGTCGGCGATGTAGATGCCGCGGTCACGGGCGAAGTCGGCCGCGAAGCGGTCCGCGTTGCGGCCCTCCTGCTCGAAGTCCAACTCGGCGCGGGTCGTGCGCGCGAACTCGTCGTAGAGCCGGTCGAGGTCGGCGTGGCGGCTGACGGGGCGATACCACTTCAGCCAGTTTGTCGCCAGCCGGAGCGCGGCGAGATCCGTTTCGACAAGCTGCTCGATGCGGAGGCGTTGCACCTTAACGACGACTTCTTCGCCGTCGGGCAGCCGCGCGAGGTGCACCTGCGCGAGGGAGGCTGCGGCTTTTGGTTCGGGTGACACCCACCCATAAACCTGCTCCAACGGCCGGCCGAACTCCGCCTCGATGACCGCGCGCACATCCGCGAAGCTCTCTGCGGGCACCTCGTCCTGCAGGCCGCGCAACTCGGCTGTGACGTCGGCAGGCAGGATGTCGACGCGGATACTGAGGAACTGGCCGAGCTTGATGAGCACGCCGCCGTAGCGGACGGCCAGGGCGCGGTACTTGCGCGCGTAGGCTCGCCAGCGCGCCGCGTTGGTGCTGCGCGCGTAAGCGCGAAAGCCGGGCACATGGGCGAGAATCAGGTTCCAGCCGATGAAGGAGAGGAAGAGGCGGGCGAAGAAGTAGGCGACGCGCAGATAGCGGCCGCGGTCAAGCGGGACGGCGGCCGCAGCGTCCGATCTGACGGCCTGCGCGAACTGCCCAAGCTCGCCAAGCGCCGCCTGAGCGCCAGGCGTCGTTCTGGCGCGTCGCAAACGGCGCCCGATAGTCATGCGTTCATTGTACGCTTCTTCATTAGCCTGTCAACAAAGAAGCGAAAAGCGGTTTGCGACGCGGGCGCATCAGCATATATAATTCTATCGATACAATTATACGCCACGGAGAACGCTCCGCCATCCATGCTTGACCTACTCAAATCCGCGCTGGGCAATTCGGACCTGGCCGAAATCGTGTGGCTGTCATTGCGAGTATCAGGCATCGCCCTGGTGTTTGCGACGGTCGTCGGCATTCCCATCGGCTCCGCGCTTGGGCTGGGCCGCTTTGTTGGCCGCCGCCTGCTGGTTGCGTTGATGTATACCGGCATGGGCTTCCCGCCTGTGGTGATCGGCCTGTTTGTGTACTTGCTGCTGTCGCGCAGCGGCCCGCTCGGCGGCCTCAACTCGCCCCTCGTGCCGAATCTTTTCACCCCCGGCGCGATGGTCCTGGCCCAGTCGATCATCGCGTTCCCGCTCGTGGCCGGCTTTACCATGGCCGCGGTGATGGGCGTGGACGCGGGACTGCGCCAGCAGGTGCGGTCGCTGGGCGCGACGGACTGGCAGACCACGGTCACCGTGCTGCTGGAAGCTAAGGTCGGCGTGATCGTGGCGGTCATTGCAGGGTTCGGAGGCATTATCTCCGAGGTCGGGGCGGTCATGCTGGTTGGCGGCAACATCGAAGGGCGGACGCGCGTCTTGACGACCGCGATCGTGCTGGAGACCCGGCAGGGGAATTTCGAGATGGCGCTCGCGCTGGGGGCTATCCTGCTGGCGATCACATTTGTGGTCAACGTGCTGATGCTGCGGCTGCAGGGGAAGGCATTCACCGAATGAACTCAGCGAAGCCGCCAGCTTACATCATAGAGAACCTGACAAAGGTATATAAGACGCGCACCGTGCTGGACGTCAACTACCTGGAGGTTCGCGCGGGGGAAATCCTGGCGATTGTCGGCCCCAGCGGTTCGGGCAAGAGCACGCTGCTCCGGCTGCTCAACTTCCTCGAACCGCCGAGCAGCGGGCAGATCACGTACGGGCAAGAGGTGTTCGGGCCGGAGCGGAGCGTGTCGCTCGCCGCGCGGCGCAGCGTGACCACGGTCAGCCAGCGGCCGATCCTGCTGGATCGCTCGGTGCGCGCGAACGTGGAGTTTGGGCTGCGACTGCGCGGGCAGCGCGACCGCGATGGGCAAGTGCGCGATGCGTTGCAAAGGGTGGGCCTCGCGGCGCTGGAAGGGCAGCACGCGCGCACGTTGTCAGGCGGCGAGGCGCAGCGAGTGGCGCTGGCGCGCGCGCTGGTCGTCCATCCGGGCGCGCTGCTGCTGGATGAGCCGACGGCGAATCTCGACCCGTACAACGTGGGGGTGATCGAGGAGAGCATCCGCGCGCTGAACTCGGAGCGCGGGACGACGATGGTGTTGGTCACGCACAACATTTTTCAGGCGCGGCGTCTTGCCGACCGCGTTGCGCTGATCCTGGATGGGAAGATTGTGGAGCAGGCGGAGACGGAAGCGTTTTTCGAGAAGCCGGCCGATTCACGCTCCAAGGCGTTTATCCGCGGCGAGATGGTGTATTAGGGGCGAATCGGGTCTGGACCGAGGGCCCGGACCCGATTCGCCCCAGGCTACTTCTTCCCCTTGTCGCCCTGCGGCCGCTCGCGCGGCTTGCCCAGGCGGCCGAAGAACAATTCGCGCATACCCATGCCCATCTGAGGGGTGGGCGGGATGCCGTCGATCTCCCATTGGCCCGACACGGCTGCGTTGAGCCAGCTCTTTCCGGCTGCCAGCCCGCGATCCACATCTTTCGCCATTTCTTCCGCATCCCCGGCCAGCAGTTGCGCCTTGTACGATTGCAGCTCGGCCATGACCGCGTCCAGCCAGTGGACCGTGTTTTCGCGGTTCGCCAATGCGTCGGCGGCGACCTGCTTGCCCGAGCCCGCGACGAGCAACGTGCCCGCGTAGTACTGGTTCCCCGCCAGCTTGCGCATTTCCTTCCAACCTGGGCTGCCTGTGGTCACCGCCATGAGCGCGGCGGCCAGCAGCGCGGGCAGGTTCTGCGCGCCTGCGGCCAAGCCGTCGTGTTCCTGGGCATCCATGAAGTAGGGCTTCGCGCCGATCGCTTCCGCAATGTCGGCCGCAAGCCTCACTCCCGCGGCGTCGGTCCGCGCGTCGGGAGTGAGGCAGAACAACTTGCCGTCGAACAGATCCGCCCGCGCAGCGTCAGGTTCGAGCGCGTCGGTCAGCAGGATGGGGTGCCCGCCGACGAAGTGGACTTCGGGCGGCAGGATTTCGGCGGCCCACTGCATGACGGGCGCCTTGACGTCCGCGGTGTCCACGATGACGCAGCCCGGCTGCAAATCCTGCTTGATCGCTTCGAGAGTGGCGCGTATTTCGTTCAGCGGGAGCGCGAGCACGATCCGGTCTGCGTTGATGACCGCGTTGATCAGATTCCACTCGGCGCGCTCAACCGCGCCTGCGCGTTTCGCCTTGCTCGACAGGTCCGGGCTCGGATCATGTCCGACCACGGTCACTTTCTCGGGATAGCGGCGGAGCGCCAGCCCGATGGACTGGCCGACCAGGCCGAGGCCGACGATCGCGATGTGGAGTTTGTCTGCCATGAAAATCTCTTTCTGAGCGATTAGTTGTCGTCGTCTGCCTTTTGCAGCGCGGCGAGCAGGGCGTCTTGCTCCGCGCGCGCGTCGGGCGGCGGGAGCGGGTCCTGATGGCGGCGAATCAGTTCGACCGCTTCTTCGCAGCACCCGACCTGCTCGGCCAACTGCGCGCCGGTGAGCGCATGGTTGGCGTGCGCCCAGAGCGGGTACAACGGGCTGACGCGCGCCGGCGCGGGCCGCGCTTTGAGCCGTTCCCAGTGGTCGCGGGCAAACGCTTTGATCAGCACGACGGCGACGCGGTGCAGGATCGTTACGCCGCCGAGGCGTTTGGCCGCGTCGTGCAGCAGAGCGGCCTGCGCGAGCGCGGGATCGTCGCAGCCGGCCGCGCGCACGGCCTCGAGCACCTTCAGCGCGTGCGTCTGGTCGACCGCGGGCATGCGCAGAAAGACAAGCCAGCCGGCCTCGGGCAGGTAACGGTGCGCAACGGCCAGCGCCTGCGGGTCCGGCTTTCGCCACCAGGCCGCCACGGCCCAGCCAAACTGCCGGACGCGATAACGCGCGCGCTCGACGAACCGTTGCGCCATCAACCGCCCAGCAGCCAGCGCGTGATGTTGACCATGCCCTGATTCAGATAGCGCCCCAGCACGTTCATCTGCGGAGACACCCAGCTCAGCAGGAACAGGCCCATTAGGATGATCGGGCCGTAGGTCTGCAACGGGCGAAGGACGGCGGCGAGACGCTCGCCTACTACCCCGCTCAGAACGCTGCTGCCGTCGAGCGGCGCGAGCGGGATCAGGTTGAAGAGGAAGAGGGCGACGTTGACGCCGACGAACATGAGCGCGAACTGCTGGACCGCGGGGCTGGCGTTGTCGAACGCGCCCAGCCGCCACGGGATCGCCATGAGCGCAGCCATGATCAGGTTGCTCGCGGGGCCGGCCGCGGCGACGATCGCGTGGCCGACGCGCGGACCATAGCGCAGCCGGTAAGGATTGACGGGCACGGGCTTTGCCCAGCCGATGAAGCTGACGAGCAGAAGCAAGGAACCGAGCGGATCGAGATGCGCCAGCGGATTCAACGTTAGCCGGCCCTGATACTTCGCCGTGTTGTCGCCAAGGCGATACGCGACCCAGGCGTGCGCCAATTCGTGTATGGGAAAGCCCACCAGAAGGATGACCACCTTGGCGAGCAAAGTCGGTATGTCAAAGTCGAACAACGAAAACTCCGAAACCGCGAATAAAGCGCCTGTGGAGGCGTAAATGAATTATAGCACAGTGTGCTATCATCTGACGGCAATGTCTCGCACCATTCGCGACCTTTCCGGCGCGTCCTGGCGCTTCGGCGCGGTCGACCGGCGACCCGTTGCGCCGTCCGTCCGGGACGACCGTTCGGCCGTGGCTGCCTGGCTGCCTGCGACCGTGCCCGGCGACACGCGCGCGGACCTGATCGCTGCGGGCGAACTCCCCGCGTCGACCGATCCCGCCGCGCTGCGCGAATCAGATTGGGTCGACGAGCGGGACTGGTGGTACACGCTGCCGTTGGCGCCGGTCGAACCCGACGTGACCGCGGTGCTCGAAGCGGACGGCATCGACTATCTCAGCAGCGTGTGGATCGACGGGAACTGCCTCGCGATCAACGAGGGGATGTTCGCGCGGCAGAGCGTTGTCCTCTCGTCCTACGCCAACGGGTCCGAGGCGAGCGAGCTGGCGATTCGCGTCTGGGGCAGCGGCGCGCTGCGCAGAAGCGCGGATAGCCTCTTTCGCCGGGGCGTGCGGTGGGGGCTCGCGCGACTTGGCGTCGGCGCCGAGTATTTCCCCGACCGGCTTAACGTCACGAAGGCGCAGTTCGGATTCGGGTGGGATTTCGCGCCGCGCGTCCTGACCTGCGGCATCTGGGACGATATCCGCCTTGTTCTGGTCCGGGGAGCGTATATCCAGGACGTCTTTGCGGTGGCCGAGCCGTTGGACGAGAAAGCGGACCCCGTTGCCGTCCGGTGGCGCCTTGCGCTTACCGTCCGCCGCTTTGACTGCGGTCAGAATCTGCGGGCCGAGATCGCGCTGTCCGAACTCGATGGCGAGGTGATCGCCCGGAGCGCGCCGCTGCCCCTCACAGACGCTGCAGCGCAGACGCTCATCTTTGACGCGCCGCCGCTGCGACGGTGGCGCCCATGGGATCAGGGTGAGCCCAAGCGTTACCGCCTCACGGTGCGCCTGTCAGATGAACGCGGCCCCTGCGACGAGAAGGAAGTGATCGTCGGCGTGCGCACCGTGGCGCGCGAGCGACTCGCAACGGGGCATCCATGGCGCTTCACCATGAACGGGCGCCACGTCTTTCTGCGCGGCGCGAATTGGGCCCCGGCGGATATCCTGCCGGGCACGGGGTAAATTATCTGCGCGTGTGGGGCGGGGGGCTGCGGGAGAAGGCCGCGTTCTACGACGAGTGCGACCGGCGAGGGGTGCTCGTGTCGCAGGAGTTTCCACTGGCGTGCGCCTTCCTCGACCATTATCCGCGCGACCGTGACTACCTCGCGCTGCTCGAGCATGAAGCGACGGGGATTGTGCGGGCGCTGCGCAACCATCCCTCGCTGCTGGCCTGGTGCGGGGGCAACGAGATCAATCCGCGACGAGAAGGCACGGCGCTGCGTAGTATTGAGCGCGCGCTCGAACGCGAGGATCCGTCGCGGCCGTGGATTCCGGCTTCGCCGGCGGATGGCGACGTCCACAATTGGGACGTGTGGCACGGCTATGCGCCGTGGCAGGCGCTGGCGGATGCGACTCCGCCGTTTATGAGCGAGTTCGGGCTGCAGGCGCTGCCGGACATTGAGACGTTGGCGGAGATGTTTGCCGGCGACATTCCGCACTCGCTCGATGATCCGCGGTGGGCGGAGCGCAAGCTGCAGGCCGAGAAGCTGCGGCATTACCTGGGGCCGGCGGACGAGGGCGATCTGGCTGCCCTTGTCGAGGCGAGCCAACGAGTCCAGGCGGCTGCGTTGCAGACGGGCATCGAGGCGTGCCGGCTGCGCCGCGAGGGGTCGGGATGGTCGGTTATCGACCGTTGCGGCCGCCCTAAAGCCGCCTTTACGATGCTTAAGTCGAGCTATGCGCCCCTAATGATTGCGGCGCGGTTCGCGCGGAGGGCTTACCGGCCGGGTGACCTGTTCGAGGCCGAGGTGTGGCTGGTGAACGACGGGCCGCAGGCGAAATGGGTCGACGCGGTGCTAGTCGAACTGGAGACGGAAGCGGCAGACGGAAGCCCGATCCGGTTTGATCCGGGGCCGGCGCAAGTGGAAGGGGGCGCAGCGTCCGCAGTCGGCAGAATCAGCGCGCGGCTCGACGCGCGACCGCGCGCGCTGCGCCTGGCTTGCGAGTTCGCGGGCGAAGTCGTGGCGCGGAACGAATATGACCTAACCGCGCATCTCCCGCCGCGGCAGCCGGCCAGCGCGCGGCTGATGCGGTGGCTGGCGGACCGGCTGCTGCAAAGCGGTTGACGTATCGCACCCTTTGGGCTATTCTCGTCGTTGATTACCGTGCGCATTCTCGTCAACGGCTGGTTCTGGGGGCAGGCGACCACGGGCAGCGGGCAGTACCTGGCCGCGCTCGCGGAGCATTTGGCGCGCCTTGACCGCGGTCACGAATTCATCCTCGCGCGGCCGGACTTCGCAGCGGAAGGGCCACCCTTGCCGGAGGGGTGGGGGGAGGCGCGGCTGGGCGCGCCGGTTCGTCGCCTGGGCGAAAACTTCGCCAAGCTGTGGTTCGAGCAGGTGACGTTCCCGCGGGCGTGCGGGCGGCTGGGGGCGGATGTTGCGTTCGTGCCGTACTGGGGTTCGCCGTGGCGCGCGCCCTGCCCGGTGGTCGTCACGGTCCATGACCTGATCCCGCTGCTGCTGCCGCTGTACCGCGGCGGGCCGCTGCAGCGAGGATACACCGCGCTCGTGGGGCGCACCGCGCGCCGCGCGGCCGCGGTGCTCACCGACTCGGAAGCAAGCCGGGGCGACATCATCCGCAATTTGCGCATCCACGCCGACCGGGTGCATGCTATTAGTCTTGCCTGCGCGCCTGAAACCTGGGCGGGGGAGGATGAAGCGGCTGTTCGGGCGCGGCTGGGATTGCCGGGGGGAATGTTCCTGCTGTACCTTGGCGGCTTTGATGTTCGCAAGAATGTGCCGCGCACGCTGGAGGCCTATGCGCAACTCGTCCGCCGGATGACGGCGGAGGGCCGGGAACCGCCCTTTTTGGTGATCGCCGGAGGACTGCCGACCGCGGACACGCCGTTCACGCCCGACCCGCGCCGGGTGGCGCGTGAACTGGGCCTGACGGAGCGGATCGTATTCACCGGCCGGGTGGACGAGGCGGAGAAGGTTGCTCTCCACCGGATGGCGACGGCCGCGCTGTTTTTGAGCGAGTATGAAGGGTTTGGCCTGCCCGCGCTCGAGGCGATGGCCTTTGCCGCGCAACGAGCCGACGAACATAGTCAAAAGCAAAGCGACGGTGATGCGTGATTGACACTGCCAGGCTCAACCGGGCCGCCCAGAACATCCTGACACGATCCTTTAATCTGCGCCGGGACCAGAACCTGCTGATCTTTGTCGACGCGGGTTCGCTGGATGTGGTCGAGATAATCGCGCGAGCGGCGCGCGAGCTGAGGATTTCGACGAATGCGCTCTTCGTGCCGCGCCTGATGCAATCAGAGATGGGCGTCAATGAGAGCCTGCCGCTGCCCACGGAGGCGGCCATCCGCGAGTCGGACGCGATCCTGAGCTGTCTTTCCGATCTGCCCGAGCATCTCGCCTACCGGATGCGCGTGCTGCACGCAAGCTGGGGGCGGCGCGCAAAGTTCGCGCATGCGCCGGGGATGAACGCGCTGCTGCTGGGCACCGTCGACGTGGACTATGCCACCATCGGGGAGCAGGCGCAGCTTCTCAGCCTGGCGTTGATCCTCGGCAAGCGGCTGGAGATCATCACGACCGACCGCGAGCGCCGAGAGCGCCGGCTCAACGTGCGTGTCGGGGGCTGGGAGTATCCGCCGGGAATCAACGACGGCACGATCCGCGAAGGCGCGTGGAGCAACCTGCCGCCGGGGGAAGTGTATCTTGTGCCGCGCGATGCGGACGGGCAGATCGTGATTAACGGCTCCGTGCCGGGCAAAGTGCTTGGCCCGACGGACGAGATTGTCCTGACCTTTCGCGAGGGCAAGCTTGTAGAGATGCAGCCCGACGAGTGCCCGGTGGCGAAGCACTTGCGTGAGACGCAGTTCGCGTACGCAGAACGCCGGGGGGATGCCAACTGGTCGAACCTGGCGGAGGTCGGCTTCGGGCTCAATCCCGCAGTGCAGGAGCTGACCGGAATCGGGATTATCGACGAGAAGAAGGCGCACACCGCGCACGTGGCGGTCGGACACAGCGCGGGGCTGGGCGGCGACGTCGAGTCGCTGATTCACTGTGACATGGTCGCGCGCAAGCCGACGGTGTATGTGAATGGCCGGCTGATTATGAAGAAAGGCGACTGGCGCATCAACGAGAGCGACTGGCGGCTCGATCACCGGACGGTCACGATTCCGGTCGGTTGGTGGGAGAGCGTCGGGACGCTGGCGCGGAGCGGCGCGCGCATCGAGCGCGAGTCGGGCCGGCTGACCTGCGTCTGGAATGCGGGCCGCGGCCGCTGGGACAGCGCGGCGGTGGGCGTGGAGCAGACCGCGCGGCTTGCCGCGCGCGTCTACGACCTACTGCCGGAGAACGGCATCCCGGTCGGCAAGGGCCGGGTGGTGGCGCTGGCGGAGCAAGGCGGCATTCCGCCGACGGCGCTGCCCGGCCTGTTCTGGGTGATGCTCCAGTTCGATTTGATTCGCGCAGGCACGGTCCGGGAGCCGGCGCTCTGATCCCGCTGAGGCCGAGAGGGATGGGGAGAGCATCATGACCGCAGGCAAGACCCCGTGGCGACAGTCGATGCCGGACTTCCTCCAGTTGCTGGACGGAACGCTGGGGCACAAAGTCAAGCTGCGCAAGGAAGTGCTCGGCTACGAGCTTTACCTCGTCGATTTGTCAGACTGGAAACTGCGATTCTCGGATCGGACGCCGATCATCCTCGTCAAGGAGGGCGACCTGGGGTCGATGGGCGCGCGCGAACTGGCACAGAGCCTGGTGGAGGTCGTGCGCGCGCACTCGCTGGCCGAACGGAACCCGATTGTGGTGGCGCAGGGGCCGGGAGACGAACTGAAGCAGCAGATACGCGCGCTGTTTCAGTCGATCCTGGTGCTGGACGAGGCGGACACGCAGGCGATTCGCGAGTCACGGCGACCGTCGGGGGAGATGCTCGACCGGCTCGCGCCGCAGCTGGACCTTTCGCTGCTCGCGCCCTATGAGACCAGCAAGCCGGTCACGGGCTCCCGCTTCTTCGGCCGCGAGTTCGAGGTGCGGCGCATCCTGCAGACCCCCGACAGCAACTTCGCCATCATGGGCATCCGCCGCATCGGCAAGACCTCGCTGATGCGGGAGATCGAGCGGCAGCTGCGGGAGCAGGCGCAAGAGGCGGAGAGCGAAGAGTCGCTCGAACGGATCATGTTCATGGACTGCAGCGCGATCGCGTCGCCGAACAACTTCATCCAGGAAGTTGTCCGCAAGCTGCGACCGCAGGAGTTGACGCGGCTGGGGTCCAAACAGTACCCGATCTTCTTCCCCGACTTTCTTGAGCGCATGGCCCAGCGGTACGGCGGGCCGATCATGTTTTTCCTCGACGAGTTCGACAAGGTGCTGACGTGGCACTACGAGGACGACTCGCTGCTGAACGCGCTGCGCGCGTCGAGCAACCAGGGGCACTCGCGGTACATCGTCGGCGGGTTTCGCGACGTCATGCGCGCGTTCAGCGACCTCGACTCGCCGCTTTACAACTTCGCGCGCCCGATCCGGCTGAAGGAATTTAGCCGGGAGCAGGCCGCCTCGATGATCCTGGGGCCGCTCGAAAAGCTCGGCGTGGCTTTCGAGCGGCGCAACGACGTGGTTAACCGCATCTTTGACGAGACGGCGGGGCAGCCGAACCTCATCCAGTTTTACTGCAATATCCTGGTGGAGCGGCTGGATCGCGACGGCACGCGCACCATCTCGCCGGAGTCGCTGTTCGACGTTTACGGCAACGACGATTTTCGCGCGTTCGTGCTGAGCACCTTTATGGACAACACGACGCACATGGAGAAGGCGATCGTGTTCGCGGTGATGGCCGATCTGGGGGCGGAACATCCGTTCGGCGTGCAGCAGATCGACGCGGCGCTGGAGCGGCGCGGCGTCGAGATTCCGCTGTCGGACCTGGACCTGGCGTGCCGCAATCTGGAGTTGGCCGGGTCCTTCACCTCGCGCGGCCCGATGTTCCGTTTCGCCACGCCGGTCTTCCCGCGCATGTTGAGCGAGAATTACGACGTGGACTACCTGTTCCGCAAAGTGCTGCAAGAGGGCATCTAGGATGAGCGCGCTGGATGCCTGGCGGATCGTTCCGTACGAGGAGGCCTCGCCCTTCAAGAGGGTGCGCGTGCGCGACGAGGCACGCGTGCGCGCTGTTGTCCGTCACCTGATGAATGACGAGTGCGTGGCCCTGCTCGGGCCGCCGATGTCGGAGAAGAGCCACCTGCTCGGCGACGTGGCGGATGCCCTGGAAGCTGCCGGTCGATTTCGCCCGCTGCGCGTGGACCTGTGGCGGACGCGCTCGAACGACGAAGCCGCGTTCTTCACCAGCCTGGCGCAACTGCTGGCGCGCGAGTTGGGCGACGCTGCGCCGCTTGACATCGAACCGCCGGTAGATGCGCGCGGCTTTCAGAGTTACCTTGGGCTGACGACCACGACCGGGCGCCGGAGCATCGCGCTGCTGATCGACCACTTGCAGGCGCTGCCGCATGACCTGGTGCACAGCCTGCTTGTGGCGCTGCGCGCGGCGTACATGGAGCGGGAGGCCGACGCGCCGCATACGCTTGTCGCAGTGGTGACGGGAGGGATCAACCTCGTCGGCCTTTCCTCCGGCCCGACCTCTCCCTTCAATATCGCAAAACCGGTTGTTGCCGCGCCGCTGACGGCGGACCAGAGCCGGGCGCTGGCCGAAGAGTCGCTCAAGGCGCTGGGCTGCTCCGCCTCGGCCAACGGTCTGCGCCGGCTGCTTCAGTGGGCAGAGGGAGACCGCTACCTGATTCCCAAGCTCTGCGCGGAGAGCGCGGAACTGGTGAGCCTGCACCGGCTGCATCACGTGACGTCGGCCATTGCGGAGAAGGCGGGGCGGGCGCTCGTGGCGCGGAGCGCGGCGCCGCCCATTCGCGCGGCGATCCGCATGATCGAGGAAGACCCGGACACCGTGCTCGACGTGCTGCACCTGCTCGATCACGACTCGCTGCCGCGGGCACGGTCGCGGCAGATGCCGACGCGAACTGGGACAGACCGGCTCCAGTTGTCCGGCGCGGTGATCCTGGCCGACGGGTGCTATACGTTTCTGAACGAGACCTGCCGGCAAGCGCTCGCCGCGCATTTCAGCACCGACCGCGTCGGGCACATCCTGCGCATCGCAGGGCGGTGGAACGAAGCGATTGCCTACCTCGCGCCGCAGCGAAACCGGATCGCGCGGCCGCAACTCCTCGAAGCCATCGTGCAGAGTATTTATGCCAGCGATGCTTATGAGCAGGCAATTGCCTTCCTGGCCGACGGGCTGCGGCTGGGATTTGGGCTGTCCGACGTGGGCATTTACTCGGCGCAGCCGGCGACAGCGCGCCTTGCGCGCGTCTACCCTGCATCCGGGACGGAGGAGTATGTCGACCTGCGCGATCCGGGGTGCGTCGAGGCGCAGACGTTCAACCTGGGGAACTATGCGCTGCGCGGCACCGCGGACGAAGCGCGGCTTGTCGTGGCGCTCTCCTCGGCGAATCGTCCGCTCGGGGTTGTGACGATCGAGCGCTACGTCGAGAACCGCGACCCTCACGAGCTGCCCGAAGAACTGCCCGACCTGCTGCGGTTCCTGCAGCATGCGGCGGGGGCGCTCGAGAATGTGATTACGCGCGCGGCGTACCGCGTGATCGGGCAGGCCGTCTTGGACGCCAAAGCGATGCAACCCACGGTCGAACGGGTTCTGGAGACGGCGGCCGAGGCCCTCGGTTGCGATTACGGCGCGCTGTACCTGCGCGACGAAGGGGCGCGGCGCCTGGAGATGGTTGCGGCAGTCGGCAAGGTGGTCACGGAGGAGTGGCAGGCGCAGGCGCATTTCCCGCTGACAGGGCGGCATCCCGCGGTGACCGCACTCGTCGAGGGGCGCATGTTGACCGCGCGT
>JALOOB010000446.1 GCA_025454635.1 Anaerolineae bacterium | reverse complement strand
CCGGGCGCGAAGCCGAGCTTGCGGATGGCGGCGACGGGGTCGACGCCGTTCCAGAAGAGGTGGCTGGGATCGAAGTTGGCGCCGATGACGGGACCGATGGCCTCCCGCAGGCGGAGGAGGGCGCCGACGTTGTAGACCAGCATGCCGGGGTGCATCTCCAGGGCGACCTTGATGCCGTGCTCGACGGCGAAGGGCGCGGCCTGCTGCCAGTACGGGATGGCGACGTCGTTCCACTGGTAGTTGAGCGCGGTGGTGAACTCCGGCGGCCACGGGCAGGTGATCCAGTTGATCGTTTTGTCGGCGGGCGAGCCGCCGGGGCAGCCGGAGAAGGTGTTGACGACGGGGATGTTGAGCAGCTGGGCGAGGCGGACGGCCTTGCGGAAGTCCTCGTCGGCTTTGCGGGCGATGTCTTTGTCAGGGTGGAGCGGGTTGTCGTGGACGCTGAGCGAGCTGATGATGAGGCCGCGCCGCGCCACTGCGTCGAGGTACTTCTGGCGGGCGGTGGCGCTCTCCAGCAGCTCATCGGTGGGGCAGTGAGGATGGCCGGGAAGCCCCCCGGTTCCGATTTCGACTGCGCCGAGCCCGAGCGCGGCGGCCCGGTCGAGCGCGTCCTCAAAGGACAGGTTGGCCCAGAGGGCTGTGAAGACACCGATGCGCATGGAAACCTCCTTGTAAGCATGCCGAGCCGAAGCTCAATATTGCCGCGGCCAGGTGAACGCGGGGTGAAGGGCAGGTAAGCGTTTGGTATGAGAACCTATTTTGCCACAGAGGACGCTGAGGGCGCAGAGTCCTTCGACTCCGCTCAGGATGCTCTGTGTCCTCTGTGGCAAGAGCGTGTCTCCGGCACTATGAATGGCGGTAGACGTCCCAGCCCAGGTACGTCTCGAATGCCTCCTGCAGCGCGGCGGCGCAGTGGGATGGGTTCATGGCGGCATGGTGCTCCCAGCCGCCCTTGCAGACGAAGCGCAGCAAGCGCTGGAGGTCGGGCACCTCGACGACGGCGCGGCTGCCGAAGGTGTCGAGCGGGTCGTCGGTGATGCGGCCCTCACCCACATAGGTTTTGATCCGGCCGTGGCGGTCGTCGGTGGTGATGCGGGCGTAGGTGAGCGGGTTGGGCGCGGCGGTGGCGGAGACGGTGCCGTAGGTGTTGTCCTGGCCGAGCACGGTGGCGAGGATTTCGCCGTAGCTCATCTGCGGCTTGTCGGCGAAGAAGGCCTTTGCCCAGTTGCCGCAGTGGAAGAGGACGCACTTGTCGGGCTCCATGCCGTAGTTGTTGTTCCAGTCGACCAGGGCGGAGGGCTTGCCGGACGCGAGTTGCAGCGCGTACATGGAGATGACGCCGGTGATGTCGACCTCGCAGCCGGACGGCATGAGCTTGTTCGAGTACATGGACATGAGGGTGCAGGCGTTGATGCCGTAGTTGCGCTGGATGGAGGTCCAGCACTGGATGGCGGTGGCGTCGACCTCGTTGTAGGCGATCCAGTCGTCGAGGACGACGCCCATTTTCGCCATGCGGACGAGCGCCTCGTTCGGGGTTTCGCGAACGTGGATGTAGTCGCAAATCTCGTCGAGCTTGGCGCGCACCTTGTTATCTTCCGCGGTGAGCTTCTGGGCGGCGCCGAAGATCTCGGAGAGGTCGACGGTGGTGACAGTGATGCCGGATGCCTGGAGCAGCTTCTCGGAGAAGCGGACAGTGTTGAAGATGGCGGGCCGCGCGCCGACTGCGCCGATGCGCATCTTCTTCAGGCCACGGACGACGCGGCAGACGCCGAGCCACTGGTCAAGGTCGGCAAGGAAGCGCTCGTCAGAGGGGAGGATGGTGTGCCACTCGGTGAGACTGAACGGGATGCCGTACTGGACGAGGTTGTTGGTGAGCGAGATTTTGCCGCAGAAGGCGTCGCCGCGGCGCGCGACGTCGAGCCTGCCGGGGTCGTCGGGGTAGGCCTGCACGAGGACGGGGACGGTCAACTCGGAGAGCTTAAGCAGGTCGGCGATGGCGCGCTCGGGGGCGAAGACGGGCAGGACGATCAGCACGCCGTCGATTACGTCGCGGCGCGCGCGGAAGTGGGCGGCCCAGAGCTTGGCGTCCTCCCAGGTTTCGACCGCGCCCATGTTGGTGGCGGACTCCTCGGGGATGACGACGTCGACGCCGCGGGCGGCCAGCAGCGCGATCACTTCGCGGCGGGCTGCGAGCACGGGCTCGGCGGGGAAGAAGTCGCGTGTGCCGACGATCATGGCAAGGGTAAGTTTTTTCATGGTGAGAAACCTCCGTAGAGCCTATCCCGCCCGGCCATGAATGTCCGGGCTACGAAGCGATGCCCCATCAGTGGGGCTTGCGAGCGCATTCAGAGTGAGGCGCCAGTCGACCGGGAAGACGTCGCTACAAGGCGTCCTGCATGCGGCGGAGCTTCACTACGGCGCTGGTTTCGTCGAGCGCGACGTCGTCCCAGGTGACGATGGCGCCCTGCGCGACGGGCCGGACGACCTTTGCGCCGGGCGCGAGGCCGACCGGCAGCGCAGCCAGCTGGAGCGCGGTTTCCATGCGGTCCATCGTGCCGTGGAACGCGTAGCCGCCGAACTGGTCGAGCGTCTCGCCGGGCCGGAGATCGCGCTTGGCGACGGTCATCACGTCGGCGACGGGGCGGTCCTGCGGCACGAGCCATGTTTCTTTGTAAAGGAAGGCGCGGGCGACCGAGATCGGCGCTTCCAGGAACCACAGGTGATACGGGCGGAAGAAGGTGAAGTACTTACCGCCGCGGTTTTTGTCGCCGCAGACTTTCAGGTAGCGGAGGTCGGCGGCGATGCGGGCGTCGTTGCTGCGGACGGTGATGAAGACGCCGCCTGACATTGACGTGCCCTG
>JALOOB010000445.1 GCA_025454635.1 Anaerolineae bacterium | reverse complement strand
GTTTCGCCCTGGGCCTTGCGGCGCGTCAGCGCGAGCACCAAGCCATCTACGACGTTGTCGATGTAGCCGGGCGTGACCAGGCCGGCGTCACGGCCCATAAGCACCAGCCGGCCGGCCTTGATGTTGTCGACCGGGCCAAGGGTCCAAGCGACGCCGCGCGGGCCGTAGGTGGAGGCGGGGCGGACGATCACGAAGGGGAGGCCGTAGGTGCGGACGAGCGTTTCCGCAACGATCTTGCTGTCAGGATAGCCCTGGCCGACCTTCGGCGTCGGCGCGGTTTCGTAGATAAGCGGCGCGCGGTTCAACCCGTAGACTGCCACGCTGCTGACATAGAGGAAGCGCTCGACGCCGGCCTGCTGCGCCGCGGCGAGGACGTTGGCCGTGCCGTCGACGTTGACCTGGTAGCCGTCTTCCTCGCTCAGTTCCGGCCCGCCGGTCCAGGCTGCGGCATGGAGCAGGGCGGAGCATCCCTCCGCGGCGCGGGCGAGCGCGTCCCGCTCCATCAAGTCCGTCGGGACGACTTCGACGCCCTGTTCCGCGAGCCACCCCGCCGCATCGGGACGGCGCGCCGTGCCGCGCACGCGCCAACCCTCCCTCAGGAGGCGCTCGGCAAGGTGACCGGCAATGAAGCCATTCACGCCGGTGATGAGAACCCGCGGCGCTTCACTCAACGCTGGCACCCTCTCTCCCGCGCAACTTCGGCACGCAGGTTGCGGTTACCGTCAACTCCGTATACACTGCGAACGCCATGCGCTACGCTTTCATCGACGAATGTGGCAGCACTGCGCTTTTCCGGCCCGAGGATCCTGTCCTGGCGCTTGCCGCAGTTGTGACCGATTCGCCGCGCCGGCTCGAGTTGATCGCTCGTCGCGCCATGCGGCGTTTGCCGCAGCCACGACCGGAGATCAAGGCAAGTCAGATTAGCCGCGGCCTGCTGGAGTGGATACTATCAGCCGTTGCGTCTGAACCGCTAGCAATCGCCTGCGTTTGCGTCGACAAGCGCAGCGCAACGCGAAGGTTGCGGGACCCTGAGGAGATGTACCGTCTCGCTGCCGGCCGGCTAGTCTATGCCTGTGTGTCGGACAGCCCCGAGCTGTCGATCACGCTGGACCGGCGATACACGCGGGGCCGGCTTTCGGACGAGTTGGATCTGGCCTTGCGACTCGCTGCCTCGGCCGCACGGCTGACAATCTCGTACCAGGACTCGCTTAAGCGGAAAGAACTGCAGATTGCCGACTGTGTCGCCTGGGCAGTAGCGCAGCGGCGCCGGTGTGGCGACGACCGCATCTTTCAACTTATCGCGGAGAAGGTCGTCTTCGAGGAGACTATCGCACTGCCTTAAATGAGTAAGCGGCTCACCCTGGGCTCCGGATTTCACTCTGTCGGACGCGCATTTCAGCCGTCCTTCCCCGCTCACGCATTGCAGCGTGGCCTGTCCCGTCTCGGACGGGCAGAGTCTCCAGGTGTTACGAGTCCGCTTTCGGGACAAATATACCACCCGGCTGATCTATCGTCAAGTGCTTGGAGTCGAATGACCACAGAACCGACCTGGAAGAAATACCTCACCGACTATAACGAGGGGCTTGGCCTTGTCTACGAGCGGTTTGTGCTCAACGACTTCCTGCTCGAACTGAAGGGCCGCTACGGTTTCGCCAATGCGCTCGAGGCGCCGCTGTATGGCATGGCCGGCGTGAGCGGGATCAACTCGGTTGCGCTGGCGCGGGTCAAGACGCCGGTGACGCTGCTCGACGACAATGCGGAGCGGCTGGAGGGCGTCAAGCGCATCTGGGCCAAGCTGGCCCTGCCCGCCGAGTTCGGACTCATCAGCGATTGGTCCCGGCTGCCGTTCCCTGACAACACCTTCGAGTTTGCATGGAACTGGGCCGCGATCTGGCATCTGCCTGACCCGGCTGCGCTGCTTTCGGAGCTAGTGCGCGTCAGCAATAAGCTGGTCTTCGTGGCGACGCCGAACCCGGTGCAGGTCGGCTACCAGATGCGGAAGCATATCGTCGAGCCGGAGTTCGTCAAGGAGATCGACGAGCGGTGGACCAACATCGGGTTGATCCGCGAGACGCTGGAACGGCAGGGCGTGCGCATCCTCGAACAGGGGGTCCTCGACACCCCGCCGTGGCCCGACACCGTCATGCCCGCGAGCGAGTTGCTCAAGAAGCTCGGCGTTCGTTCGAAGAAGCTCGACAGCAAATTCACGGGCGAGGGCTGGCGCTGGTCGACCATGGACTACTATCTCGGCAACGACTACGGGCTGTATGACCGCGTGATGAAGTACGCGCGGCTGGAGAGGTGGCGGCTGCCGTGGCAGATCAAGCAGGTGTGGTCGCACCACCGGTGGGTGCTCGGCAAGAAGACGACATAAGGAAAGCCCCCTGTGGCTGACTCCTCCGGCGGGTCGACCGGCCGCGGCCGGTCGCTCGCTCAAACGCTGCAATCCCCTGCGATACAACTGGCGATCATCCTGATCGTCGCCGCCGCGTTCCGGTTCTGGGCCATCGACCGGTTCCCGCCCGGGCTGTTCGGCGACGAAGCCGCGGAGGGGCTGGACGCGCTCGATGCGCTGGCGGGCCGGGGCGCCCTGTTCTTCCCCGCGAATTACGGCCGCGAGGGGCTGTACATCTGGCTTGTCGCGGGCAGCATCAAGCTGCTCGGCGTGACGCCGTTCGCGACGCGGCTGCCCGCGATCCTGCTCGGCGTCGCGACGTGCCTCGTCACCTGGGCCATGGCGCGCGAGATGATCCGCGCGCTCCCGCAGAGACCCTCCTCGCGGCTCGACGCCTGGTTGCGCGCGTGGGGGCCGCTGGTGGCCGCCCTGTTCCTCGCCACCTCCTACTGGCACATTCACTTCTCGCGC
>JALOOB010000444.1 GCA_025454635.1 Anaerolineae bacterium | reverse complement strand
GTAATCGCCGCCGTCAGCGTCGTCTTGCCATGATCAATGTGCCCGATCGTCCCCACGTTCACATGGGGCTTCGTGCGCTGAAAGACTTCCTTCGCCATGGATGGCAACCTCCCGCAATGGTTCAGCCTGTTAGCGATAAGTCGCCGCCACGCAGCGCGTACAGCGCCAGGGTGGCGGCGATCAAGTTCCGAGACCAGGTAAGCCCACGATCAGATTTGAACTGATGACCCCGTTCTTACCAAGAACGTGCTCTACCGACTGAGCTACGTGGGCGGCCGGCTACCTACGGCGTCGCGAGGACGCCGGGTCCGTGGTGGGCAGGGAAGGATTCGAACCTCCGAAGGCTAATGCCATCTGATTTACAGTCAGCGTCCTTTGGCCGCTTGGATACCTGCCCATATTGAATTGTGAAACACCGGGACTTGAGCCCGTAAGCCGACGGCCGGAATCGAACCGGCAACCCTCGACTTACAAGGTCGATGCTCTGCCGATTGAGCTACGTCGGCTAGATCGCTGAAAGCGATACCTGGACGCAGCGCAGCCGGAGCTTAAAGCCATCCTTTTCCCGGGGCTGCGAAGCACAAGTATAGGCGCGGGCCATCCAAAAGTCAAATAAGGACCCCTATCGCGCGCGAACATTCACGCAAGGAGCCACCGCGTCCGCCCCTTCCAGACGCTGCCCTCGCCGATGAGTCGGCAGCCGCCGACGCGCGCCGCGTCATGCGGCTGGCATACGCCGCGCGCACTCTTGCGGCTTGACATAGTTCCGTCCCGCCGTATAATGCAAACATCTGTTCTGAGACTCGAAGCGGTGGGGGTTGACATGAGCTATTGCGAGGTGAGGTCCGAGGTCTTTCTGCGCCAGGATATTGTGAGCATTCTGGAGAGCATCGACGCGGCAAACCGAGAACTGGCCGCGCGGCTGCCGTCGCCGGAGGTCGTGTGCTACCGCGCGGGTTTCGCGGATGCGATTCGCGCAGTGGCGACGGCTTTTCACGCCACCCTCGATTCGCCGTCCGCCATGGACGAACCAGAGCCGGTCGCGCTGCCCCCGCGCCCCACCATTCGCATCATCGGTCACGTCCCGCCCAAATCGATCGACCGGCGCACGTCGGGATAGTCGCCCTTCAGCTCCGGCGTGATCACCAGCTTCGTCGCGGGGTCCTTCCCCAACTGCTCGATGGTGCGCCGCATGATCTCGCCCCGGATCCCCTCGTCGGACATCCCGCAATGAAGGGCGTCCTGATACGCATCCGCCATGATTCTAAGCGCTTGCCGGAAGCCCTCCGACTTCGCGACTTCCACGTTGATGTTGGAGGCTGCAACCCAGCGGTTGATGGCCGCCTCGGTGATCTCCGTCTTCGGTCGCAGGCACTCGATGATGACGGTGTCGATGCGGAGACCCCAGGGGGCGACCTTGTCGTTCGACATGCGCTCCACGCGCCGCTCCAACGTGCCGAGCTGCGCATGCGAAATCAGCTCCCTGATCGTGAACGCGCCCACCGCGTGGCGCAGCGCTTGCTCCAGCGCGCCGTGCGCGATCAGGTTCCACTGCGGCGCGTTCATCGGCATCCGGCGCAATATCTCCTGCTCTTCCGGTGACAGCGGGACCGCGCCCTGCCGCGCCCTTTCGTCGACGTTGACGGTGAAGCTAACCGTCACGCGGGCCGTCATCTCAATCGTGTCACGGCTCAGGACATCCTCGAACGTATAACTCATCTGTTGTTCGCGCAGGTCGTGAATGTCCTTGACGAATTCGTACTCCCGGCTGCGATAGATGCCCGGCCCCGTCACGTGGGTGATCTGGCCGCCGCGCACCATGCTCACCGCGTTGCCGGGGCGCACGATGACCATGAGCGGGCCGAGGAAAGGGCCGTCTCCCGATGGGAAGATGGTCTGCCCGCTGTCGATGATCTGATAGCCGCGCGTTCGCCGCGTGAGCAGAGCCAACACGTGCGAAAAGGCGGTCCTGACGCTGCCACCGTACATGTCGCGAATGAGCCACGATACGAGCAGCAGGGTGCCGGATGCGGTCAAGAGGATGGTGGCGACCAGCGCTATGAGGGTGGATTCCATCGTGAGCAGACTCCCGTCTCCGCAGTGGTCACAGCGGTGTGAAGCGTGATATGCCTGGAAGTTACTCGCGTCGAAGCTGGAATATCAAAATGAAAGGGTGGTTGCGATAGGGCTTGCCAAAAACCCTGTTTAGAATAACACACGCAGTGCGTTGCGGCAAGCCCCAAAATTGCTTGAGGCTTGACGCGCGCGGCTCACCTCGCGGCCAGCACCAACCGGATATACTCCGCGTGCTCCCCGTAGTGGCCGTAGGTGTTCCCGGCGATCCACAGCATGAGCGGACGCTCATCCGGGTCGTCCGCAAAGCGCGGCTCCATCCACCGGTCGAACGGCCGCGACTTCAGTTCAGCCAGCAGCGCATCGTGCAGCGCGCGCCCCTGCGTCCGAACTTCCTGCAAGCTCATCCCGCGCGTGCGCTCTGCGTTCGCCGCGTTCATCGCGTTGAAATCGCGGAGAGCCGCCTCGTCAAGGCCGGTCACCTCCGTCGCGGGGCGCCCGCCGATGTAGCTCTCCAGCAGCAGCCGCTCCCAGAAGGTCACGTGCCCTAGGTGCTCGCGCGCCGACCACCCCTCCGGGCCTGGCGTTGTCAGTTCCGCCTCGCTGCGCCCGGCGACTGCGTCCTGCAACTCATCCCACCCGCGCTCGATGCGCGCCAGCAGCTCGTCCCAATTGCTCGGCCAGGAAGGCCAGCGTGCGCCCCCACGCCAACTCCGCCGCTTCCCCGTTATAGGCATCCGGACGGTTCGACTCCATGAACCAGTGGCCAACGCCGGGATAGAAGTGGAATGTCGCAGGGCGGCCCGCGTCCTCCAGCGCCTTGCGCAGCGCATCGACGTTCTCCTGCGGCTCCCACTCATCCACTTCGCAAAAGTGGCACAGGAACGCGGCGTTCGCCTTGCTCAGGTCCGGCGCCCACGCGCCGTAGTGCATCACGACTCCGCGCACCGTTCCCGGCCGCAGCCGCGCCAGCTCCGCGGCCCATGCCGCGCCCATCGAAAAACCGATGACGCCGATGCCGATGGGCCGCACGCCCTCCTGCCGCACCAGGAACCGGAGAGCTTCCACCGCAGCCTCCTGCGTTGCCGGACCCTCGTTCTCCTGGAGCAGGCGCTCGGCCTCTTCGACCGTCGTCGCCAGTTGACCGCCGCCGTACAGGTCCGGGGCAAACGCGACGTATCCTTCCGCGGCCAGTCGGTCGCACACGGACTTGAAGAAGTCGTTCAGCCCCCACCACGCGTGCAGCACCAGCACGCCCGGCCCTACCCCGTCCGCCGGCCGCGCCAGGTAGCCCGAAAACTTCTCGCCTTCGCCGAAGCGCATCATCTGTCCAGCCATCGTTCCCTCCCCCGTTCTGTCAGTCCGCCGGCCGCATGGATTCCGGCCGTGTCAGTTCATCCGCTCTATATCTGAAACGCAAATCGCAGAAAGAAAGTCGCCACGCGGCGGTCCGGTGGCGACTGATCTCTCCAGCCTCGCTCATGCTGCGCTGCTGCGCGAGGCTACGACTCCGCATCCTCGTCGTCGGCCTCGCGCAGCGCGCCCAAGCGCTGCAGCGCGTCCGGCCGCTGCGGAGTATCGTCGTCCGCTTCCCCGACGCGCCGCCGCTCCGCCGCGTCCAGCCGCGCCTGTCGAGCGGCTGCCAGCGCGATCGACCCCGCCACCGACGCGTTCAGCGACTCGACCTTGCCCACCATGGGGATGGACATGAGCCAGTCGCAGCGGTCGCGCACGAGGCGGGAGAGCCCGGCGCCCTCTGCGCCGACCACCAGGCACAGCGGCCCGGTCAGGTCAGACTTAGACAGCGATTTCGCCTCAGGCGACGCGTCCAGGCCGGCGACCCACACACCTTCCGCCTTGAGCGCCTCCAGCGCCTGCGCCAGATTGCCGACGAGCGCGATGCGCAGGTGCTCCACTGCGCCTGACGAGGCGTTGACGACCGCGGACGTCACTGCGGCGGAGCGGCGACCCGGCAACAGCACGCCTGCCACGCCCATCGCCTCTGCGGTCCGCAGCAGCGTGCCGAGGTTCTGAACATCCTGCAGATGGTCAAGCGCCAGGTACAACCGGTCGCCGCTCGGCCCCGGCGCCATGAGTTCGTCCAGATCGACATAGGGGTACTCGGCCGCCTGGGCAACGACGCCCTGATGGTTCGCGCCCACCGCGTCGTCAAGCCGCTCGCGGCGCATCTCGGCCACCGGCGCGCCGATCAACCGCGCGGCCGCGACGATCTCGGAGAGGATGCCGGTCCTGTCGACGCCCTCGGCCAGGAAGATGCGGCGGACGTGGCGCCGCCCCGCGCGCAACGCCTCCGCGACGGCGTGCCGGCCGTAGAGCAGGTCTTCGCCGTGTCCGGCGACCAGCCGCCCCTCGCGCGGACCGCCCGCGGCGACGGGCTTCGGCTCGCGCGGCCGGCCCTTGGCCGGCACGGGCCGCGGCGCCTTGCCGCCGGACTTCGGCCCAGGCTTCCCGCCGCCGCTCTTCGATGTCGGCGCGGGCTCGCGTCGCGGCTTGCCCGACGGCTGGCCTGCGGGTGA
>JALOOB010000127.1 GCA_025454635.1 Anaerolineae bacterium | reverse complement strand
GTGAGCGCCTCGCCGCGCTTCGCATCCCCGGCTTCGACCTTCAGGTCGAGCGCGTCCAGAAGAACGGGATCGGCGCGGTCCATGTCGAGGTGGTCGTGGACGACGACGCGCCGGAGCGGCATCTGGGCGATCTCGTCGCGGTGGTCGAGCGCGCGGACCTGCCCCAGGCCATCCGCGACAAGTCCATCGCCATCCTGCGCCGCATTGGCGAGGTCGAGGCGCGCATCCACGCCGCGCCCGACGCGAACCATGTCCACCTGCACGAGTTGGGCGGCCTCGACACGCTGGTCGACGTCGTGGGCGCGGTCAGCGGCATCGACCTGCTGGCCGCGGAGCGCGTGGTCTGCTCGCCCATCCCGCTCGCCCGCGGCTTCACGCGCAGCGCGCACGGGCGCATCCCCGTGCCCGCGCCGGCCACCGTCGCCCTACTCGAAGGCGCGCCTGTGACGGGCATCGACCTGGAAGGCGAGAACGTCACCCCCACCGGCGCCGCGCTGCTCACATCGCTCGCGTCCTCGTTCGGCCCCATCCCCGCGATGACGCTGCGGAGCGTGGGCTACGGCGCGGGCCGCAAAGAGTGGGCCATCCCGAACGTCCTGCGCGTGCTGCTCGGCGAGGCCGAGACGCGGGACGTCCACTTGGAAACCCTCTCCGTGCTCGAAACCAACGTCGACGACCTGAATCCCGAGACGTACGACTATGTCATGGCGCGGCTCTTCGCCGCAGGCGCGCTCGACGTCTACCTGACGCCGGTCCAGATGAAAAAGAACCGCCCTGCGACGCTTCTCTCCGTCCTCTGCCGCCCGGCCGCCGTGGACGCGCTCTCGGAGATCCTCTTCGCGGAGACGAGCACCCTCGGCATCCGCCGCCACGACGTGAGCCGCGCGTGCCTGCCGCGCGAGATCCGCGCGGTCGACACGCCTTACGGCCCGATCCGCATGAAGGTGGCGCGTTGGGGAGAGCGCGAGAAGGCTGCGCCGGAATACGAGGATTGCCGCCGCGCAGCCGAAGCGCACGGTGCGCCGCTGCGCGAAGTGTACCTCGCCGCGCTCGCGGCATTCCAAGCATCCTGAGCGGAGGCCGCGCCCGCAGCGCGGGCGTCCCCGCCAGGGTCGCACGCAGCCGAAGGACGCCCATCATCTACCCGTCGGAGGTCTATATGTCCCTGATTACCGATTACAGCAGCGATGAGCAGCTTCTCCTGATGCAAGGCCCGCGCCTCGGCGCGATCGTGGTTTCCGCAGCCAGCCCCGGCCGCGCCTCCGAAACCGCCGCCGAGGGTTTCGCCGCGATCAAGTACGCCATGACCAGCGAGGGCGAATTCCTCGGCAACACCCTGATCAACTCCATCCTCTACCAGCTCGATCAGTTGGCGAAGGCCGAGACGAAGTTCAAGGACTACAACCAGCTCGCCACCGCGCCCGACGCAAAGGCGAATGCGCTCGGCCAGCTAACCCGGATTGCCGACCTCCTCGACGCAAGGAGCGACCCGGCCGAAGCCGCGGGCTACAAGCAGTGGGTGATCAACGCCGCGACCGCGGCAAGCGAAGGCGGCAAGGAAGGCGGCAACTTCCTCGGATGGGGCGCGGTCGACGTGAACGAGGCCGAGCGCGCCGCGCTGGCGGAAATCGCCGCCGCGCTTCGCATCGCCTCCTGAGTGAATAACCTGGAAAGTTGGCAAGGCATTCTCGTATAGTAAATTATATGGTATACTCGCGACGTGGCCGACCCCATTCCCGCCCTGGCTGAAGGCGCCCTCCAGCGTATCCTCGTGGTGGATGACGATCCCGCGCTCCGCCGGCTCCTGCGCGACAAGCTCGACGCATCGGGCTACGAGGTGTGGACCGCAGCATCCGGCGGCGACGCGCTCGAACTGATCGGCCGCCGCGGCCTGCCGCACCTCGCAATCGTCGACATTAATATGCCCGGCATGAACGGCCTGCGCTTCTGCGAGACCGTGCTCCAGTTCTGCGACTTGCCCATCATCATGCTCAGCGCGATCGACGAGGAAGAGATGATCGTCGGCAGCATCAGCCGGTACGCGGAAGACTACGTCACCAAGCCCTTCAGCCCCCGCGAGCTCACGGCCCGCGCGCAGCGCGTGCTCCGCCGTATCTCCGACTATGGCTACGCGTCCGGCGCGCTGATCGAGATTGACAGCCACCTTGCCATCGACATCCCGCACCAGCGCGCAGTCGTCGCCGGTCAGCCCGTGGCGCTGACCCCGACCGAGACCAAGCTGCTCTATTTGCTGATGCGCAACGCAGGCCACACGGTGTCGACCGAGTTTCTGCTGCGCCGCCTGTGGCCCATGGAGGAGGTCTTCGAGGACTCGCTTCGGGTCCACGTCCATCGCCTTCGCCAGAAGATCGAGCCCGCGCCGTCCCGGCCGCGCTATATCCTGACCGAGCGAGGCGTCGGCTACAGTTTTCCGGCGAAAAGGTAGATTTTGCTCCGGCGCGGCAGGGCGCGCCCGGTGTTAGTCCCGCGCTCTGTTCCGCAGGCCGCAGCCCCGCGCGGCGGCATCTTCATCCGTATTGTACGGTGGGAGGACTCATGCCAGAAACCCCAGCGACCCTTCAGGGCGAATCAGTCGAGCGCATTCGCGACATCATCTTCGGCCCCAAGATGCGCGACTACGAGCAGCGTTTCGAGGCGCTCACGCGCGACCTCAACCGGCTCCAGGCCGACCTCGACAACCTCGCGGAGCAGCTCACGGCCAAGGACGCGGCGCAGACCAAAAACCTGCAGGCCGCGCGCCAGGAACTGCGCCAGGCCAACGGCGACCTCCGCAACGAGCTCAAGTCCGAAGCCACCCGGCTCGGCGGGCAGCTGGCCGAGCAGCAGACCGCGCACGCGAACGCGCTCCAGGCCGCGCGGCAGGAGCTTGCGCAGGCTGATTCGTCTTTGCAGTCCGAGCTCCGCGCCGAACTCGAGCAGGTCAACTGCGCGCTGAACGACCACGAGACCGCGCAGAAGAACACGCTCCAACAGTTGCGCCAGGAGCTGCGCAAGGCCGACGACACGCTCCGCGAGGAACTGCGCCAGGTGATGCAGCGCCTGACCGACGACAAGACCGACCGCGCGATGCTGGGCGAGTTGTTCGTCGAGCTGGGCAACCACGTCAAGAGCGGCGGTAGTCTGTCCGATATCCTGCAAGGGTTGGACCAGCCGGGCTAAGCCTGTGGAAGCCATCAACAAGGCGGATGAACTCGCCGGCGCAGAGGTGACCGGCGCGCTCGCGCCTGCCGAATTCGAGTTGCTCGACGATCTGCGCGCCATTGTGGCCGGCCCAGACCGGCAGCGCATGGCCGCGCTCGAAGCGCGCATCGCGGAGGTCGAGCACCGCACCGGCGATCACGAGGCCCTCGTCGCGGCCGTCAGCCCCATCCTCAGCGACGCGATCCGCAAGCAGGTGCGCGAAGACCGCGACGCGATGATCGAGTCGCTCTACCCGCTCATCGGCCAGTTGATCTCGCGCGCGGTCGCCGAGTCGATCCGCGATCTCGCCCGCACCATCGACCGCCGGATGCGCACCTCGTTCAGCCCGGCCTACCTGCTGCGCCGCGCGCAGGCGCGCGCCGCGGGCGTCTCCGACGCGGAACTGGCCCTCCGTGACGCGCTCCCGTTTCGCGTGACCGAGTTGTTCCTCGTCCACCGCGAGAGCGGCCTGCTGCTGCTCCACCTCCCGA
Organism: Anaerolineae bacterium; assembly: GCA_025454635.1. Classification (GTDB taxonomy): domain Bacteria; phylum Chloroflexota; class Anaerolineae; order CG2-30-64-16; family CG2-30-64-16; genus JALOOB01. The sequence goes on along the minus strand of JALOOB010000127.1, from coordinate 5,103 downwards.
CGGGCGCCGGCGGGGACGTCGGTGGCGGGGACGCCGACCTGATCAGCGGTATGCTGACCGCCATCCGCGACTTCGCGCAGGACGCGTTCGGCCGGGGGGAGGAAGGCGGGCTGGACGAAATCCAGTACGGCAACCGCCGCATCCTCATCGAGGCCACGCAGCACGTCTACCTCGCCGGGGTCGTGGACGGGGTCGAGGAGGCCGGTTTTCGCGACCGGCTGCGCGAGGCCGCGCTGGAGGTCGAGAACGCCTACAACGACGTCCTGAAGCGATACGATGGCGACGCGTCGCAGTTTCAGGCTGCCGAGCCTCAGCTTGCCCCGCTCCTGGTCGAGCGCGATGCCGCGGCGGAACAGCCCGGTTTGAGCGGCAGCCAGAAACGCATCCTCGCGCTGGTCGCGGCCGTCCTGACCTTGTGCATCGCCGGCGCGTGCGTCGGCAGCGCGCTCGCTGCGCGCAACGCGCTCCGCCGCCCGGCTTACGTGGTCGTCATCACCGCGACCTTCGTCCCGACTTGGACGCCGTCTCTGACTCCCACGCCTACCGCCACATGGACGCCGACCCACACGCCGACGCCGACCCGCACCGCCACCCCCACGCCAACGACTACGCCGTCCGCGACGCCGACCGCCACCCGCACGCGCGGCCCCGCGCCGCGGGCCGAAGTGTTGCTTGACGCAAACCTGCGCGAGGGACCGGGCCTCGGCGCCGCCATCCTCGAAGAGGCGCCGGCCGGCCAGGTCTACGAAGTCGAGGCCCGCGACGCCTCCGGCGCGTGGCTGCGGGTGTGTTGTTCTCAGTCCGGCCAACCCGGCTGGCTCGCGGCGGCCCTCGTCACCGTTCAGGGCAACCTGGACGATGTGCCGGTCGAGGGAGGGAGGTAGAGGGTGGTAACACTCAGCGCGAAGGTCTGCCTGCTCGGCGACTACGCCGTAGGCAAGACAAGCCTCGTCCGCCGGTTCGTCTACAACATGTTTGACGACCGCTACCTGAGCACGATCGGCGTCAAGGTCAGCCGCAAGATCGTTGCGCTCGCGCGCGGCGAGCAAGTCGTCGAGCTCACGCTCATGCTGTGGGACCTGGCGGGCAGCGAGGAATTCGACTCCGTCCGCGCGAGCTATCTGCGCGGCGCTGTCGCGGCGTTGATCGTCTGCGACCTCACACAGCCTTCCACCCTCGCGACCGCTCCGCAGTACGCCGCGCAGATTCGCGCGGTCAACCCGCGCGCCGGCCTCGTGCTGGCAGCCAACAAGCTCGATCTTGCCGAGCAGCGCGCGCTGACCGACGAGGACGTCCGCGCGATGGCCCGCATCCTCGGTGCGCCGTGCCTGTTTACGTCGGCGAAAAACGGCGACGGCGTGGACGAGGCATTTCGCGATCTCGGCCGCCTTGCCATCGGCGCGTGAGCGGAGGGATGCGTTGACCGCCCACCCTACGCACCTGCGCGTGCTGGTCGACCGCGGCATTTCTTACGCCGCGACCGACTGCGACTTGCGCGTTGTTGAGGTGGACGGCGCGCCCGATTACTTTGCCGGCGGCCCGGAAGCATGGCTCGGTCGCTCCCTGCTCGATCTTGTCCCTGAGCTGATCGGCAGCGAGGCCGCGCTTGCGGAAGTGTTGGCCGGCGAGGCCCCGCGTTTCCAGTTGCCGTGGGTCAACCGCGACCGGCCCGACGGCGAGACAAGCTACTGCACGCTCGTCATTCTCCCGCGTTACGACGAGAGCGGCCGCATCGCCGGCCTCCTGCGCATCGAGCAGGACGTGACCGAGATGGGCGCGCTCGAGCAGCAGCTCATGCAGCAGCGCAACACGCTCCGCCTCCTCGAGCGCACGCTGCGCGCCCAGAACGCTCAGCTAGCCGCCGCTAACGCCGAGTTGCGCCGCCTCGACGAGGCAAAGTCTGCTTTCGTCTCTGTCGCCGCGCACGAGTTGCGTACGCCCCTCGCCTCGATCTCCGGCTACGTCGAAATGCTGCTCGATGGCGACGCGGGCGCGCTCGGCGAACGGCAGGCCGAGTATCTGCGCATTGTGGACGGCAGCGCGCAGCGTCTCCTCACGATCACGCGCGATCTGCTCGACGCCGCGCGCATCGAAGCCGGTCGGATGGAGCTTGTCCTGCGCCCCGAGCGCCTCGAAGAGGTGGTGCGCGAAGTCCTGACCGAGTTGCTTCCGCAGTTCGAGGGTCGCGGCCAGACCGTGACGCTCCACGTCGCGGCCGGCCTGCCCCCGGCCTTAATCGACCGCGGCCGGGCCGCGCAGGTCTTCGCCAACCTGATCGGCAACGCCGGCAAGTTCGGCCCGCCCGGCTCCGCCATCCGCATCGACGTTCGGCCCGATCCCGCCGACGCGGCCTGGCTGCGCGTTGGCGTCTCGGACTCCGGCCCCGGCATTCCCGCGGAGGATCAGGAGCGTCTCTTCCGCCCCTTTGAGCGGGGAGGTCCGCTCGCCTCCCGCGCGGAGGCGGGATTTGGCCTCGGCCTCTACATCTCCAAGTCCCTCGTGGAACTGCACGGCGGCCGCCTCTGGGTGGTCAGCGCGCCCGGCTCCGGCGCGTCTTTCTTCGCCACCTTCCCCGCCGCGTCGGGATAGCGGCGCCGTGCGCTTCCGCTTCCGCCAACGGAATCGCAAATAACTCCCCACTTCTCCCGTCACCCTGTAATGCAATTTGTAACGTCGCGAGCCGATAATGCCGATCAGAGCGCTCGGTTCGCGCTCATCTCCCTCTCGCGAACCGGAAGAAAGGAATCAGGCATTATGGCAGTCGTCTTAGCAAAGCTCTACGGTGTCGATCGCGATTTGGAGAACAGGCTCAAGTCGAGGGGCATCAAGGATTCTGAGGATCTGCTGCTGCGTTATCGCGCGTGCGGCGATTTCAGCGGCCTCGCGGCGGACCTGGGTCTCGACGAGGAAACGGCGAGGTGCCTCGCGAATCGGGCGCAGTTGGCGCGCATCCGGGGCATCGGTCAATCCTACACCATGCTGCTCGAAGCAGCGGGCGTCAAGACCGTTCAGGACCTCGCGGTCCGCGAGCCGGAACAACTGCGCAGCCAGTTCGAGAACATCAACGAGGCGGCCGGGATCGTGGGCAGGGTGCCGGCGCTGCCCATGGTCAACGGCTGGGTGATGAAGGCGCAGAAGGCCCCGCAGCTTTAGCGCGCCGCAACCCCGCGCCAGGACCTCCGAGGTCTCACCCGCGAAGCTGCCCCCTGGCCTCCAAGGTCTCACCGCGGGCGAAGCGGGCGCAAACCTCGGAGGTCTCCATTTCACAGTTTTGCGCTGGGAGTCGTTTGGGCATCCTGAGCGAAGGGCCGAAGTCGAAGGACGCCGTCGCCGGCATAACCGCATCGCCGTCTCGCGGCGCCTTACCTCGTCGCCAGCAGGTACGCCGCACCCTCCGCACCGGCGACGACCGCGTGCAGCACCCCCTGCGGTATCTCGATCCGGTCGCCCGGCAGCAGCTCAATCAGCCGGCCGTCGGTCGGCAGCGCCACGGTCACGCTGCCCTCGATCACCCACATCGTCTCCGGGTAGATGTGCGCATGCGGCCCGTAGCCGGTCGCGCCTTCGCTGTTCCACTTGACCACGCCATAGCCTTCGGAGGTCAGCCGGTCGCGAATCTCCTGCTCGACGGGCTTGCCCCGCCCCTCCCAGAGCGTGACGCGCACCTGCGGTTTCGGGAAGTCCGGGAATTGCAGCGGCTCGCTCATCGCCTCACCCCAGCTCCGCCCGCACCTGCCCGATCATGGGCGTCGCATAACCGCCGAGGGCCCTGACCCGCTCCGCAAAGCCCGGATCGCGCAGGATCGCCAGCGCGGGCGCCAGCAGCTCGCTTTCGAGAACGGCCCGCGGCATTACGAGGTCGTACTGCTCCTCATCCAGCGGCTCGAAATCCAGGCCGAGCGCGCGCGCCGCGGCCAGGATGCCGAGCCCGCAGTCCGCCGCGCCGGATGCCACAGCCGCCGCCACCGCCAGGTGCGTGAACTCCTGCCGGTCGTACCCCTGGATCGACGCGGGGTCGATGCCCGCCTGCCGCAGCCGGAAATCGAGCAGCACGCGCGTCCCTGCGCCCCGCTGCCGGTTGATGAACACCACGTCTTCGCGCGCAAGGTCCGCCAGCCCGCAGATCCGCTTCGGGTTGCCCTTTGGCACGATCAGCCCCTGCACGCGCTGGACAAAGCCAAGCAGCGCGACCGGCGTGTCGGGCAGCAGGCGCCGGATGTAGCTGACGTTGTACTCGCCGGTCTCTTCGTCGAGCAGGTGCGAGCCCGCGAAGTGCGCCTCCCCCCGGCTCAGCGCCAGCAGCCCGCCCAGGCTGCCCACGTTTGCCGACGATAGGCTCCGGCCCGGATAGCGCCGCCCGAGTTCGTCCGAGAGCAGGTCCAACGTGAGATCGTGGCTGCCGATTGCGACGAGCGTCCTCCGCACGCTCTCCACCGGCTTGAGCAGGCTCACGCTGACCTTCGCGCCCGGCTCAAAGCCCTGCGCCCCGCGCGGGATGCGCACCAGCCCGTCGGCCCGCACCAGCGACATGAGCACGCCCGATCCGCCCGGCAGCGGCGTCGCCACCACCCGCTCGCCCACCTGCCCGACCGTCACGCGGAGATACTCCTCTTCGCCCTCCGGGCTGACCACCTTGCGCGTGAGCGTCGCCTCCACCTGCGGCCGCTCCTCGGCCGGCTGCCCCAGCCAGCGCGCCAGCGTAGGCTTGACGAGCAACTCGCAAGTCAGCGCCGCGCTGACCGGATAGCCCGGCAGCCCGATAAACGGCGTCCACCGCTCGCCCGCGCGCACCAGCCCCATGATGACCGGGTGGCCGGGCCGGATCGCGATCCCATGGACCAGAAGCCTCCCTACCTCTTCCACGATGCGGCTCGTGAAGTCCTCCGACCCTGCCGAAGAACCGGCGTTGACGATCACGAGGTCGTGCGTTTGGCTGGCCGAGAGGATCTGCGCGGTGATCGCCTCGTAGTCATCCTTCAGCGCGGGGAGCCGCGTCGCCTCGCCGCCCCACTCGCGCACCATCGCGGCCAGCACGAGCGAGTTGTACTCGATGATGTCGCCCGGCTTAAGGTTCTCGCCCGGCGCCACCAATTCCGTGCCGGT
>JALOOB010000443.1 GCA_025454635.1 Anaerolineae bacterium | reverse complement strand
TTCTTTATCCAGGAGATAGACCACATGACTGAGTTCGACATCGCGCGCCAACTCCTGCGCGTTTTCAAGGGCGATGCGTACACCTATGGCCTCGGCGTCATGCCGCAGGTGGGCCCTCTGGCGGCCACACAAGGGAAGCGCGCGGCCTTCATCGGCTGCCAGTTCCCCGGCTGCGACTGTTACATGGACACGATCCGCGCCGGGCTAACGCGCGCCGGCGTCAAACTGGTCGGCGAGGCGGACGGCGCTGCGCCCAACGCGCCACGCGAGGACCTCGCCCGCATCGCCGAGTTTCTCGCCGCGACGAATCCCGACGTGATCGTGAGCTTTGGCGGCGGCAGCACCATCGACGCGGTCAAGGCGGCGGAAGTGCTGCGGACCCTCGGTGGGAACATCGAAGATTACTTCGGCGCGGGACTGGTCACGGAGGCAGTGAAGAAGTCGGGCCTGACCCTCACGCCGCATGTCGCGGTGCAGACCGCGGCCAGCTCCGCTGCGCACCTGACGAAGTACTCGAACATCACCGACGTGGCGACCGGGCAGAAGAAGCTGATCGTCGACATGGCAGTCGTGCCGCCGCGCCCCGTGTTCGACTATGAGACGACGTTCGACGCGCCCACGGAGCTCACCGCGGACGGCGCGCTTGACGGCATCTCGCACGCGCTCGAAGTGCTCTACTCCGCGGTCGGCAAGCCGGAGTACGGCCGCGCAGCCGAGGTGGCGGAGGCGGCGATCGGTCTGGTGGTCAACCACCTGCCGCGCGTGCTGGATGAACCGCACGATGCGCAGGGCCGGGAGGCGCTTGGCCTCGCGACGGACCTGGGCGGGTATGCCATCATGGTCGGCGGGACCAACGGCGCGCACCTGACCAGCTTCTCGCTGGTCGACGTGCTGCCCCACGGCCGCGCGTGCGGGATGCTCAACCCGTACTGGACCGTGTTCTTTGCGCCGGGGATCGAAGCGCCGCTGCGGCTTGTCGGCAAAATCTACCGGGATGCAGGGTACATCAAAGGGGATTTGGACGCGCTCTCGGGTCGAGACCTCGGTCTCGCCGTGGCGGAGGGCATGATCTCGTTCGAGTCCGCGGTCGGGTTCCCGACCCGACTGGCCGACGTGCCCGGCTTCACCGACGCGCACATCGTCCGCGCGCTGGCCGCGGCGAAGAACCCGCAACTAAAGAGCAAGCTGGAGAACATGCCGGTCGCCATGACCGCGGAGATGGTCGACGACTACATGGGACCCGTGCTGGAAGCGGCAAAGACCGGCGATCTGTCGGGCATTCGCAACGTGGGGTAGACGATGCGCGTTAAGCTGGCATACGGCAAGACCGGGCTGGAGATCGACCTGCCTGACGCATGGGACGTGACAGTCGTCGAGCCGCGCTTTGTCCCTGCGCTGCCCGACCCGGCTGCCGCGCTCGCGGCCGCGCTCCGGTCACCGATTGCCGGCCCTGCCTTGCGCGACCGGGTCCGGGCGACCGACAGGGTCGGACTCATCTTCTCGGACATTACGCGGCCCACGCCGCACCACTTGATCCTGCCCGCCGTCCTGGCGGAACTGGCGCATGTCCCTCGCGAGAACGTCACGTTGTTCAACGCGCTGGGCACGCACCGCCCGAACACCCCGGACGAGTTGCGGGGGATGATTGGGGGCCTGCTGGACGGATACCGGCTCGTCCAGAACGACGCGTTCGATCCCGAAACGCAGGTGCGCATTGGCGTGACCGCGCGTGGGCACGAGGTGTGGATCAACCGCGAGGCCGCCGCGTGCGACGTGAAGGTGCTCACCGGTTTTATCGAGCCGCACTTCTTTGCGGGCTTTTCCGGCGGTGGCAAGGCGCTCATGCCGGGGATGGCCGGGCAGCGGACGGTGTTGGGCAACCATGATGCCGGCATGATTGCCAACCCGAACGCGACGTGGGGTGTGACCGAAGGCAATCCGATCTGGGAAGAGGTGATGGAGGTCGCGGAACTGGTCGGGGGCGCGTTCCTTTGCAACGTCACGCTCAACCGCGATAAAGCGATCACGGGCGTCTTTGCCGGGGATCTGCGGCCAGCGCACGCAGCCGGGTGCGCGTTCGCCAAAGACACGGCCATGGCCGCAGTGGACGAGCCGTTCGACATCGTCATCACCACGAACTCCGGCTATCCGCTCGACCTGAATCTGTACCAGGCGGTTAAGGGGATGAGCGCGGCCGCGCAGGTGGTCAAACCGGGCGACGGCGCCACGCGTGGCGTCATCATCTGCGCCGCGGATTGCTGGGACGGCATTCCAGATCACGGGCTGTACGGCCAGCTTCTCGCCGACGCGGATAGCCCGCGCCAGCTGCTCGACACAATCACTGCGCCGGGCTTCCTGAAGCAGGACCAGTGGCAGGCGCAGATTCAGGCGCAGCTTCAGCTCAAGGCCGACATCTACGTGCGCACAGGCAACCTGAGCGACGAGCAGTTGCGCCGGGCCTTGCTCGAACCGTGCCACGATATCACGGGCCTGGTAGGCGAACTGCGCGAAAAGCTGGGCCCCACTGCGCGCATTTGTGTGCTGCCTGAAGGACCGCAGACGATTCCTTATCTGCGCGCTGCGTAGCGCAAGAAGGCATCCTGCGATACAAGAGGATCGACCATGCACTACCACTCCGAGGCTCTCATCCGCGACCTTTCCCGTCGCGCGCAGCAAATCCGCATCAACGTGCTGCGCATGGTGTACGCTGGGCAAACGGGCCACATCGGCGGCGCATTTTCCGCCGCCGAGATGCTGTCCGCGCTCTACTTCCACCACCTGCGCATTGATCCGATGCGCCCCGACTGGCCGGAGCGCGACCGACTGATCTTCTCCAAAGGTCACGCGTGCGCCGCGCTCTACAGCGCGCTCGCCGA
>JALOOB010000126.1 GCA_025454635.1 Anaerolineae bacterium | reverse complement strand
GGAGTAGGTCCGGTGCAGGTAGGTGTCGCCGAGGATAAGGTCGACGTACTCCTGGTTGCCCAGAACGATGTCGTTGAAGACCGCGAGGGAGAACTGCGCGAAGTCAATCGCCCACCGGCCCATGGCCTCGATCTCGCGGCGCTGTTCCTCGGTGATGCCGTGGCTGACGCCGCCCGGGATGGAAGTGCAGGGATGCACCTTCCGCCCGCCGATCATCTCGACGACCGTGTGGCCGTACTTCCGCATCTGGATGACCTTGCCGCCGACCTCCAGCCCGACCTTGTGGATGACGCCGAGGATGTTGCGCTCCGCCACCGGCGCATCCGGTCCCATGATGAAGTCCGGTCCGCCCAGCGCGTAGAAGTGGGTTGTGTGGTCGGTGCAGTAGAACGCGCTGTACAACAGCTCGCGCAGCATCGCGCCGGTGCGGGTGGGCTTTACATGGTAGACCGCGTCCGCCGCCTTCGCGGCCGACCGCGTCCGCCGCCTTCGCGGCCGCCATGTGATGCGCTTCGGGGCAGACGCCGCAGATGCGGTTCGTAATCACCGCCATCTCTTCGACCGGCCGGCCGACGGCGAACTGCTCGAAGCCGCGCAGCTCGGGAATCTGGAAGTAGGTGTTGGCAACGTCCCCTTCGTCGTTCAAGAAGATGGTGATTTTGCCGTGGCCCTCGAGGCGCGTGATTGGATCGATGGTGATGCGTTGCATAACTCACCTACACTTTCGCGTGCCGCAGGAGCGACGACGGCAGACTGAAGCGGTAGAACGTGCCCGCCGGATCGGCGATGCCGCGCATGATCGCGCGGATCTCCTTCGGGTCATTGCCGCCGATCACCGAAGCGACCGCGCTCATCATGCGCGCGCCCTGATCGACCACGCCCGCGGCGGGTCCGTAGCAGCCGATGCACGGCATGTTCGCGGACGGGCAGCGCGCGTCGCATCCCGAGCGCGTCGCCATGCCGGAGCAGAGGATGCCCTGCTCGAGCAGACATTGGACGGGATCGGGCTGGAAGGTGGCCATGCGCCGGAACTCCGTGATGGTTTTCTCGGAGCGCGTGCGCCTGCATTCATCACAGACCGTACTGTCCCCTGCGCCGATGACCGCGCCGCGCGGCGGGAGCGCCGCATTCCCGTGGAGCGCGTCGATAACCAGCCGCACGACCGCCGCGATCTGGTGGCTCTCGGGTGGGCAGCCGGGCATGCTGTAGTCAACCTTTACGACCTGGTCAAGCGTGCGGAGAATCTCGATCCGCCCCTCCGGCATGTCATACGCGATGATGGGCCGCACCGCGCCGGGGTTGTCCGTCGTGATCGTGCTGAATGCCGTGTCCAGCATCGTCTGCTTGCTGTACAGGTTCGCAAGGCCGGGAATGCAGCCCTCAGAGGCGCAGGAACCGAACGCGACCAGCAGTTGCGACTTGCGGCGCAACAGATGCGCCATCTCCTCATTCTCGTCGTTGCGAATGGCGCCGTTGAAGAGACACAGCGTAATCGAGCCGTCATCCATCGCCTCGACATCGTGGTACTTCGCATCCATCGCAACCGGCCAGAAAACCACGTCGAAATTGGCGTCGACTTCGAGGATCAGTTCGTGCGTGTTGAGCACCGCGATCTCGCAGCCGCCGCAGGAGGCCGCCCAGTACATGGCGAACTTTGGCTTTGACTCTCCGTTATGCGCCATGGTTGCCTCCCCAGTTCAACGGTCCCAGCGCGCGCACTTCCGCCACCATGTGGTCGATTTCCTCAGCAAGGATCGCGCCCTCCGCGGCCGACGCCCAAACGAGCTTGACGCGGCCGTCCTCGATGCCGAGGCTGGCCAGCGTCTGCTTCAACAGCTCGTACCGGCGGATGGTCTTGTAGTTCTGTTCGAGGTAGTGGCAGTCGCCGGGGTGACACCCGCTGATGAGCACCCCGTCCGCGCCCTCCGCGAACGCCTTGAGCACGAACTGCGGATCCCAGCGCCCGGAGCACATGAGGCGGATCAGCCGCACGTTGGGCGCGTACTTGATGCGCGCCATGCCCGCGGAGTCGGCGGCCCGATACGAGCACCAGTTGCACGTAAAGCCGACGATCACGGGATCGAACGGTTTGACCTGCTCGGCAACTTTGTCAAGCATACACCGCCTCCTTCTCCACCGCGTGTTCGCGCGCGGGGTTGCGCAGCAGCACGCCCTCGATCTGCGCCATGATTTGCTCGTCCGTGAAGTGAGTGCCGCGGATCGCGCCGGCCGGGCACGCGGCGACGCAGGTGCCGCAGCCCTGGCAGAGCGCCGGGTTGATTTCCGTTACGCCGCCGCCGGGGCGGGTGGGATCCGCACGGAACGATATGGCGTTGAACGGGCACATCGTGTTGCAGATGCGACATCCGGAGCACTTCGCCTCATCCACTTGCGCGCGGACCGGCTCCAGCGTGATCTCGCGCCTGCTGATGAGGCCCTGGACGCGTGCGGCTGCCGCCGCGCCCTGCGCCACCGCGGCCGGAATATCTTTCGGCCCCTGACAAGAGCCGGCGATGAAAATGCCGTCGGTCATCGTCGCCACCGGATCAAGCTTCGGGTGGCGCTCGATGAACCAGCCGTCCATGCTGCACGAGATGCCGAACAGCTTCCCGACTTCCTTCGCATCGTACCGCGGCTCCAGGCCGGCGGACAGGATCACCATGTCGACCGGAATCCGCCGCTGCTTGCCGACCAGGGTGTCTTCGACCTGCACGATGAGCTTGCCCTCTTCGCCCGCGAGGCGGACCGCATCGGTGACCTCGGCCACCTTGCCCCGAACGAAGATGATGCCCTCCTCGATGATGTGCTGGTAGAACTCGTCGTAGGCTTTCGCCGGCGTCCGGATGTCGATGTAGCAGTTGTAGACCCGCGCGCCCGTCCGCTCCTTGACGAGGTGGGCGAACTTGAGCGACTGCATGCAGCAGATGGCCGAGCAGTACTTGTTGTAGTTGCGGTCGCGGCTGCCCGCGCAGTGGACGATGCACACTGTCTGCGGAACGCTCACGCCGTCGCGCAGGACCACCTTGCCGCCCGTCGGACCCGCTGCATTCGACAGCCGCTCGAACTCCAGGCTCGTGAAGACGTTAGCGAGGCGGCCGTAGCCATACTGCGGGATGCGGCGGCAGTCGAACAGGTCGAAACCGGTAGCCAGGATGATGTTGCCGACGTTGACGGTCAGCACTTCGTCCTCCTGGCCGAAGTCGATGGCGCCGGTCGGGCAGAACTTCTGGCACACCTTGCAGGTGCCGCGCTGGAAGTAGGTGCAATTCTCCGTGTCGATCACCGGGTATTTCGGAACCGCCTGCGGGAACGGGCGATAGATGGCCTTGCGATAGCCGAGCCCTGCCTCGAACACGTCGTCGATCACCTTCTTCGGGCACTTCTCTTCGCACAGGCCGCAGCCCGTGCACGTCGCAGTGTTGAGCTTGCGCGCCTTCTGCCGGATGCGCACGGTGAAATTGCCGATGTAGCCGTCGACCTTCTCCACCTCGCTGTAAGTCAGCAGCGTGATGTTCTTGTGATTGCCCGCGGTGAACATCTTGGGCGTCAGGATGCACGCGGAGCAGTCGAGCGTGGGGAAGGTCTTGTCGAACTGCGCCATGTGCCCGCCGAGGCTCGGCTCCCGCTCCACCAGGTAAACGTGATAGCCGGCGTCCGCGATTTCGAGCGCAGCCTGGATGCCCGCGATCCCGCCTCCGACCACCAGGACGTTCGGGTCGATCTTGACAGTGATCGGGTCGAGAGGCTCGTTGTGCGCTACTCGCCGCACCCCGCCGGAAATCAGCGCCTTCGCTTTCTCGGTCGCGATGCCCTTGTCCGTGTTCACCCAGGACACCTGCTCGCGAATCGAGACCATGTCGAAGAGGAAGGGATTCAAGCCCGCGCGCTGGCACGCGCCCCGGAAGGTGGCTTCGTGCAGGTGGGGCGAACAGGCGGCAACGACCACCCGGTTCAGCCCGAGCTCGCGGATGTCCTTCTCGATCATCTCCTGGCCCAGGCTGGAGCACATGAACTTGTTCTCGCGCGCCACTGCGACGTGAGGCAGGTTCTCCCCCGCCCACGCGGCCACGCCCTCGCAGTCGACCACGCTGCCGATGTTGCTGCCGCACTGGCAGACGTACACGCCGATGCGGACATCGTCGCTGTTCGCGGGGATCATCGCCGCACCTCCTCCGCTGTCCCTGCGGGACCGGCGGGCATCTTCGGCATTGGCAGCGACTTATCGTCTTTGCGGCGCTTCGGCGCCCCGCCCTCCCCCGCCACCGGCTCCGGCAGCTCAACACCGATCTTTGCAAGCGCGGGCCGCGCGTCGACCAGTTCCGCGCCGATGCCGAGTTCCTCCGGGCTGAGGCCGAACGCCAACCCCATCATCTGCGTGAAGTAGAGCACGGGCACGTGGTAGGCGGTCTTGAAGTAGCGGTTCATCGCCCCCTGGAAGGCGTCGAGATTGAGCTGGCACATCGGGCAGACGGTAACGATCAGGTCCGCCTGATAATCGGCCGCGCCCTTGACGAGGCGGCGAATCAGCTCGAAACCAGTGGCCTCGGAAATTTGGGTCATGTGGCCGCCGCAGCAGTGCGTCTTCAGCGGGAAGTCCACAACTTGCGCGCCGAGACAGCCCATCAGATCATCGAGGATCATCGGGTACTCGGGATTATGCTCGTCCACCCGCAAGCCGGGTCGGGAGATCAGGCAGCCGTAGTAGGGCGCCACCCGCAGCCCCTTCAGCGGTCGCGTCACCTGCGCGGCAATGGCCTCACAGCCGACATCCTCCATGACCACGTCAAGCAGGTGGCGGACATGCACGCTGCCCGGCTGATAAGCCAGCCCGCCGGCCGCCAGCGCGGAGTTCACCCGTTCGGCCAGCACTGCGTCGGCTCGCATGTGCTTGTCGCACTTCTTGAGGTTCAGGTAACACGCGCTGCACGGCGCAACGAGGTCCCGGCCCCCATTGCTTTTGACCGCTTGGGCCAGGTTCCGCGCGATGAGCGCGTAGGATGCCAGCATTTGCAGCGAGATGTATTCCGTCGCGCCGCAGCAGTTCCAGTCGTCGATCTCCTCGAAACGCATACTCAGGCGTTCGGCGGTCGCCATCGAGCTCTTGTGGTAAGCTTCGGCGTTGCGCTCCAGGGAACAGCCGGGGAAGTAGTTGTAGGCCAGCTTCGGCCGAATGAGTTCAGGCATGGACGGCCTCCAGTTCCTTGGCGCGGGCGATTATCGCCTTGAGCCCCTGGATGCCGCGAATGCGCTTTGGGGTGAAGGCCATGCGCCCCTTCGTGACCATGCCAAGCCCCATGTCGGCGATTTTAAGGACGCCGAAGGGGTTGTGGCGCAACATGTGCTGGGACATCAGCCCCAACTCGAAGGCTCGGCCGTAGTTCTCGACCCAGTTAATAAACACCTTGGAGAAGTCGGGCGCGGCAGGCTCCTCGTAAAGCCGCGCGTCGACCGCCATGCGTTTCAGCGTATACATGATGTCGGTGATGTGGACGTCTTGCGGGCAGCGGACCGTGCAATAGTAGCAGGAGACGCAGTACCAGGGCGTGTTACTGCGGAGGACTTCTTCACGCATGTCCGCGCGGATCATCGCGAAGATCGAGCGTGGGGTGTGCTCCATGTCGGCGCCAGACGGACAGGACCCGCCGCACGTGCCGCACTGAATGCACATCAGCAGACGCGATTGGCCGGGAGTGCGCGCCTGCACCTCATCGAGGAAGTCGAAGGGCGTGAGGGATGGGGGGGACGCATTGACCATGAGCAAGCTCCTTTGCCGCTGGCGGGAGGATGGATGCGCCGACTGATTGTGAAGGAAGATTTCCAGCAAGTGAATAATATTACGAATCGCGCTGTGGCGTCAAGGGCCAGTTCGATACACGCGCAAACCAATGGGGCCGAGGAGCATCGGGCAGCCGCTTTCGCATTCCTAACGAGCGAGGGTTTGATGGGGGGATATGTTGGTGAAGGGTTAGTGTGCGCTTGCGGCGATTACGCGCGGGGCCGCCGAAGAGGCAGAAACGGTCTGGGACACATCACATACCGCTCTTTTGTCCTATCCTTCGTCCATTCTGGACCGGACTCCACGCAAAGGGGCTGCCTGGATGTTCATTCCAGACAGCCCCTCTTCTTATGACTGCTGCCTTGATCAGCGGGGCAGCCCGCGCATCTTGATCAGGACGCCGAGCGCAACAGCAATCAGCAACGCGCCCAGACCGCCCCACAGTACGAGCGAACGGCTTGAGCCGCTCTCATTTGTTTGGCTGGACACCGACTTAACGGTCTCCGGCGGTTTGGCCTGCTCGAGGATCGGTTGCGCGGTGACGTTCGGTTTGGCAGCCGCTATCTTGGCGGCGGTTGCCGTCGGCATAGCCGTAGGCACAAGCGCCGTTGAAGCCGCCGCTCCTTGCTCGCCCGTGGCAACCGGAGCAGGGGTCAGCCCCGCCTCCGGCGTAGCGCCCGCGGCAGGACCGGCGCTCCCCGCCTGGACCGTTGCCCCACTTGTCGGCTGACTGACGACAGCCGGCGACTGTGAAGTGGCTTGCGGCGCAGCAACGGTCGCGACAACTGCGGTCGTCGCCAGGGGCGCAGGCGCGGCCGTTGCCGTTCCCTGAGCCCGAACCGATTGCGTGGCTTGCGCGCCCGGCGCCGTTGGCGTGAGGGTCGGCTGAGTCTGGCCGGCTTGCTGTGTGGGTTGCTGAACGGTTGGGCCGAGCGTGGGCGTCCAGGTAGGCGAGGGTTCTGCCGAAGGCTCAGCGCTACCGACCCTGAGGTTCAGTTGCGTGACAACCCCGGTAATAAAAGGATACGTGTCCTGCCAGGGCTCGCCGGGCTTGGCGCACTGGGCCTTGATCCCGTTGACGTAGAACTCCAGCGGCTGGTCGTCTTGCAGGCGGCCTTGGACGACCAGCTTCATCTCACCACGGGTCGGACCTCCATACTTGCCCGCTTCCGTTACCGTGATGGGATTGTTCTCGATGTTCGCCAGAACATTGGCGCCCCTTGCTTCGATGACCGCGCCAACCGGCGCAGGCTGTCCGTTGATCTCGACCGAGCCGAAGAATGCATGAGGCAACGGCGGGGGCATCTCCTGCGCGTGCGCAGCCACTGCGGAGAAAGCGCTCAACAGAACAATACCCAGAATCAACAAAGCTACGAATCGTCTTCTCATCAATCCTGCTCCGTACATCCCCGCGCCAGGCAGCCCGCCGCCCTGTCCCAGCTAACCGGCTGCAATCTCGCGCGAGCGAAACCCGCGCCCAGATTTCCGCCTCGAAAGGGCCAGGGACGGCGGTGGCAGCCGGCTCACCGCCCGCCATCAGGTCTATTCCCGCTAGCGCTGGGTGATGGGGACGTATAACGTGTAGCCCGCAGCGCGGAGGTTGAGTTCCGTGATAGCTCCCGAAGCGAAGGGGAAGCTCTTCTGCCACTCGCCGCCCGGCACGGCAACCTCAGCCTCCGAACCGTTGATGTAAAACGTCAGAGGGGTGTCTTCTGCTACAGCGCCCTGCACGACCAGCTTCGGGACGCCAAATCCGCGTTCGCCGTAACGGCCCACCACGCTGACCAACACCGGATTGCCTTCTACGTCGCTCAACACCCCTGGGCCGCGCGCCTCGATCCGCGCGCCAACCGCTGCAGGGCGTCCGTTGATTTCCGCTGCGCCATAAAAGGAGTGGGGCACGGGAGGAGGCTCATCTTGCGCATTTGCGCTGACCGCGCCGGTGATCATGAGTGCGACGCTGAGAACTAACGCCAAACGCAACGCGAGGTGCCAGAGTGTCTGTTTCTTCATGAGATTCCTGCTGTGGAGTTGATGCCTGGCGGTCATGTCTGTATTGATGACCGCCAGGTTCAAGGTAGGGAAGCGCTGCGTCAGGAGAGTCACGCGGGCCAGTCGCCCGGCCACGTGTCGCGCGTACCTCCCTACCTCATCCTACCACATCAAGGCTGCTGCACCAAAGTTATCGGCAGGAAGAGCTTGAACTTCAATTCCGTTTTCTTGAAGGTCACGCTGATCGTGCCGTTCGCCGCCACGTTATCGAACGTGTAGGTCGTGACCGGGCCGACAGACACCCCGTTCACGAGCACGTCTTCCACCGTATAGCCGCCATTCGGCTGCATAGTGAACGTCACGTCGTCGCCGAAGAGCACCGTTTGCGGGGTGCTGGGCGTGATCGTGCCGCCGGCTCCGGCCGACGGGGTGATCGTGAAGCTCTGCCGCGCGCAGGTGGCCGAGAACGCGTGGTCTGCCGTCACGTTCACGAAAGCAACCTCTGGCATCGGCCCCTTCGAAATCCCATCGACGACCACGTCGACCAGCGTGTAGCCGGTCTGCGGCGCGACGGTAAAGAGGATGCTGCTATAGAGGTTGACGACCTGATTGCCGGGCGGATTGATCACGCATCCTTCACCGGCCGTAACCGTGATGGTGTAGGTGGACTTGATGAAGGTGACGTGGATCGTGTGGTCCGAGGTCACGTTGGTGAACGTGTACGAGCCGGCAGCCGCAGCCGCCGGGTTCGCCACCCCGTCCACAAGCACCTGGTCAACCTGGTAACCGGGCGCCGCGCTGAAGGTGAACGTCTGGTTGCCGCCAAGCGGAACGCTTACGCTGCCTGCGGGGCTGATCGTCCCGTTCGGGCCGGCCGTCGCATTGATCGTCATCTGGACGGGGACAATGAGGTTCAGCTGCGTGTTTCCGCCGTACGTGAAAGTGTATGTATTGCTTTGCACGCCCTTAGCGACGTCGTAGAGGTAAGCCTGCGTGCCATTCACGTTGAACGCGATCTTGTCGCCGGTTTTGGCGCCGCTGCCGTCCGCGCTGTCGTACCCCGGAATGCAGAACTGCCCGTCCCAACCGTACCGCCCGAGGCCGTCTGTGACTGCGGGCGGAGTGGGCCACTGCCCCTTCCACCAACCCTGGACGCCACGCGCAATGACGCCTGCGCCCGGCAGCGCCGTTCCCGCCTCAGAGGTCACCTGGCCGTAGAAGCAGTGCGGCAGGTTTGGAACGGACGGCGCCATAGGTTCGGCCGGTCTGGCTGAGGCTGCGACAGCGAACACCAGCACGCTGAGCAGTGCGGCCACCAGCGCCAAGCTCACAAGCCTTGTGATTCCGGCACCTGTATGTCTCATGTGTTGCGCTCCTCTGGCGGGAGCAGCCAACCGAAGCTTCGTGGCGTTGTCCCCGCCCTGCGAAATAGGGCCTGAAAGCAAACTGGCAGGAGCCGCAGAGGCTCCTGCCAGTTCGGGAGAACCTCAGGCCTTATGGTTCGGTCGAGATCCTCAGTTTACAAACCTCAGGGGTTGATGGTCCCCTCGGTCCCCTCGGCGAGGGCCAGCCAGTAGCCGGCGCCCTGCACCATGGTGTCTTCGCCGGTCATCTCGTCGACCTGGATGTAGCGGCCGAGCGCAGCATTGTAGCGGTACATCGATTCGACGGACCACATCATCGGGAAGCCGAGGTACTCGCTGACGAGCATGTCGTCGCCCTGATCCGTCGGCCGGCCCCAGACCGTGTAGCCGATGAGGTTCCAGCCCTCAGCGACCGGGTACTCGGGCGGGGCGACCGGGCCGATGCTCAGCCACGTGCCGATGAACTCGATCGTGGCCGGAGCGACGGTGTGCACCCAGTAGCCGTTGCCATCATTGATGGTGCCGACGCCATCAACACCCTGGTTGTTCCACTGATGCCAGGCGCCATCGTACTTGTAGATCATGTCAACCGGAACGGGGATGCCGTTGTACGGGTACTTCCAGCCGCCGCCGTCGACGCAGGACGGATCGCCGGTCGGGCACCAAACGTTCTCAAGAACGTCGGAGATCGCGGGCTCGTACAGCAACAGCGGGGTCGAGATCAGGTTCCAGCCCTTCTCAAGTTCCACCTTGACGCGGTTCTCGATGCAGACAGGGGCCCAAGCGCCGCCTTCGCCGTCGGTGGAGCAAGCCACGTTGCCGGCCAGGTCCTCAGCGCAGAACCGGATGAAGCCCGGGGCCTGGGGGCCGGTGTCGGGCACATCGGTGGAGTTCCACGCCGCCCAGTA
>JALOOB010000442.1 GCA_025454635.1 Anaerolineae bacterium | reverse complement strand
GCGGAGGTGCTGGCCGTGCTGCCGGGCGACCAGGTGGATCGCAACTTCGGCGCGGCCATCGACATAGGCACGACGACGGTGACCGTGTGGCTGGTCGATCTGGAAACGGGCGACGTGGTGGCCCAGGCCGGAGACTATAATGCGCAGATCGGCCGGGGCGAGGATGTCATCTCGCGCATTATTTACGCGAAGAAGCCGGGGCAACTCGAGGAACTGCAGCGGTTGGTCGTCGGGACGATCAACCGCCTCATAGAAACTAGCTGCAAGCAGGTCAATGCCCGGCCGGAAGAAATCTTCAAGGTGACGGTTGCGGCTAACCCGACTATGATGCACCTGCTGCTGGCGATCCCGCCGGAGCAGATCCGCCTCGCGCCGTTCATCCCTGCGGTCAATCACACGCCGACGCTCTACGCGCGCGATCTTGGGTTAGTGACACACCCGCAAGCGGTGGTAGACTGCCTTCCAGGGATTGCGAGCTATGTCGGCGCCGACATCTCCGCGGGCGTGCTCCAGGCCGACATGCAGAACACGTCGGAGCTGACCCTGTTCATCGACATCGGCACGAACGGCGAGACGGTGCTCGGCAACGCCGACTGGTTGGTGACGTGCGCGTGCTCGGCCGGGCCGGCGTTCGAGGGCGCGGGGGTGGAGCACGGCATGCGGGCCACTGCCGGCGCGATCGAAGAGGTGTGGATCAGCAGCGACACGCTCGAACCGACGTACAGAGTGATCGGGCGTGGCGCCGCTAGCGGCGAAAGCGAGAAGCCAAAGGGCATTTGCGGCTCGGGCCTGCTCGGCCTGCTGGCCGAGATGTTCGTCACGGGCGTGCTCGACAAGGCCGCCAACCTGCAAGTCGGCAAGTCCGCCCGGATACGCGAGGGCGAGCACGGGCCGGAGTACGTGGTGGCGTGGGCGGGCGAGACCGCGACCGGGCAGGACATCGCCATCACGAAGGTGGACATCGACAACCTGATGCGCGCGAAGGCTGCCATCTATGCCGGTTTCTCCGTGATGGCTCAGAGCGTGGGCGTGGACCTGGCCGACGTTTCGCAGATGTTGATTGGCGGTTCGTTTGGGCAGTACATTAACGTCGAGAAGGCCGTGCAGATCGGGTTGCTGCCCGACCTGCCAGCGCCGGCGGGCTCGGCCTCGCCGTGGGACCGCTTCAAGTTTCTGGGCAACACATCAATTCGCGGCGCGTACCGGGCCCTGTTGAGCCGGGAGGCGCGCACCGAGCTCACGCGTGTGGCCGGCATGATGACTTATCTCGAACTGTCGGCCGATAACAGCTTCTATGATGCTTTCACATCAGCGCTCTTCCTGCCTCACACCGACATGACGCAGTTTCCGACCGTAGAAATGGCGCTGGCGGAGCGAAGTTAGCTATCGCGCGAGGGACCGGACGAATGCTAAGCGTGTCACAGGGCAAGGACCTTTTGCCACAGAGGACATAGAGAGCGCAGAGGCGCTCCGAGTCCTCGATGTCCTCGGTGGCAAAATTCGTCTCACCTGCGACGAGGTTGCATTCGTCAGGTTTGGCTCGATGAGGAGGCGCACATGGTCACCGTCGTCGATTCCGTAGACCAGCTCGTTAACTACCGGCACCTGGTCACCCTGCCAGACGGGTTGCGCGTGTTGATCCGGCCGCTCGTGCCGAAGGACAAGGATTCGCTGGTCGCCCTGTTCGCGAACCTGCCGGCAGAAGAGACCGCGTCGTTCCGCAACAAGGTGAACCAACCGGGACTTGTCGCGGGCTGGGCGGAGCACCCGCAGTACGACAAGATCTTCCCGCTCGTCGCCGTGGTCGGAGACCACATCGTGGGCAACTGCTCGCTGCATCTGGGGAGCGGTTACACCCGGCACGTGGCGGAGGTCCGCATCTTCCTGGCGCGCGAGTACCGGCGCCGCGGGATCGGGTCGGCGATGATCAAGTCGCACCTGGAAGTGGCCCGCAAGCTTGGGCTGCATCAGGTGGTGGCGGAGGTCGTGGAGACGCGGCCGCAGGTGATCCATGCCTTCGAGCGCCTGGGCTTCGAGCGGCAGTTCGCGTGGAAGGACCTCTTTATGACCCCCGAAGGCGAGACCCTGGACATGGTAGTGCTGGTGAATTATCTGAAACGACCTGGAGAGACTTTCTAGCATGACAGTAACGATCGCCGTCGCCGGCAAGGGCGGCACTGGCAAGACAACATTATCGGGCCTGCTGGTCCGTCACCTCATGAACGAGAAGGGCGGGAAGATTCTCGCCATCGACGCCGACCCGTCGAGCAACCTGCACCTGGTGCTGGACCTGAAGCTCAGCCAGACGGTCGGTGATATCCGCGAAGAGGCGCGCTCGGGCGTGACGCCGGGGACCACGCGCCAGGATTTTCTTTCGTATGCCGTCCGCATGGCGGTCGAGGAAGGGGACGACTTCGACCTGCTGGCGATGGGGCGGCCGGAGGGCCAGGGGTGCTACTGCGCGGCGAATCACATGCTGCGCTCCATCATCGACGGGATCAACAAGGGTTATGACTATGTGGTGATGGACAATGAGGCCGGCATGGAGCATCTGAGCCGGCGCACGACGCGCGACGTGGACTATCTGCTGCTGGTGAGCGACGCGTCGATGCGCGGGATGGTGGCAGCCGAGACGATGGTCGGGATGAGCAAGGACCTGGAGATCAACGTCAAGAACACCTTCCTCATCGTGAACCGGGTGCAGGGCAAGCTGACGCCGGAGAGTTCGACAGTCAGGGCCGGCCGATGATCGACTTGCCGGAAGACGCGCCGATGAGCCGGGCGGTTGCGGAGGTGGCGCGGAAGTTGGTGGGGTAGGGAGGCGTCATGCGCGCGATGATCCTGCCCGAGCCTGTCTCGCTGAGCGACAACCCTGAACCGCTGCGCCTCGTTGAATTGCCGGCGCCGCAGCCGGGGCCGGGCGAGGTTCTGCTGCGCGTTCTGCTGCGCGTGCGGGCGTGCGGCGTGTGCCACACCGAACTGGACGAGATCGAGGGCCGGCTGCCGCCGCCGCAGTTGCCCGTCGTGTTGGGCCATCAGGTTGTCGGCATCGTCGAAGCGCACGGGGAGGGAGTCACGGCCCCGGCAATCGGCGCGCGCGTCGGCGTCGCATGGATCTTCTCCGCCTGCGGCAAGTGCGACTGGTGCCGAAGCGGTCAGGAGAACCTCTGCCCGCAGTTCTGGGGCACGGGCCGGGACGCGCACGGCGGATACGCGGAATACATGGTGGCGCCGGCCGCGTTCGTCTATCAGATTCCGGAGCGCTTCACGGATGCGCAGGCCGCGCCGCTGCTGTGCGCCGGCGCGATCGGCTATCGCTCCTTGCGGCTGGCCGGAATCGCGGACGGCGA
>JALOOB010000125.1 GCA_025454635.1 Anaerolineae bacterium | reverse complement strand
TTGAACATCCCCGGCATCAAGGACGCGAAGAAGGGCGTCTACGCCGCGCTCAACCTGCTCGACGCAGTGCGCCGGGGCGAGCGGCCCGACATCGGTACGAAGGCGTTGGTCATCGGCGGCGGCGACACGGCGATGGACGCAGTGCGCACATCGCGACGCTTGACCGGCAACCCCGCGACCATCGTCTACCGGCGGACCCGCGCAGAGATGCCCGCCAGCCCCGAGGAAATCGAAGGCGCGCTTGAAGAGGGCAACATCCTCGAAGAACTGGTGTCGCCGGTGCGCGTGGTGCTCGACGAGAACGGCGCGGTAACCGGACTGGCGTGCGTGCGCAACCAGCTGGGCGAGCCCGGCGCTGACGGGCGCCGCCGGCCTGTGGTCATTCCGGGCAGCGATTTCGTCATCCCGTGCGACTCGATCATGGTCGCTGTGGGGCAGACACCCGAACTGTCGTTCCTCGACGGCAGCGTTGTGACCCTTTGCAACGACGGCGGCATTGCTATCGAGCACGAAACGGGCCGCACGCAGGCGCCAGGTGTGTACGCGGGCGGCGACGTGGCAGAGGCCGGGCCGGAGAGCATCATCTCCGCCTGCGCAGACGGCCGTCGCGCTGCGGAAGCGATCTGCCAGCAGTTCGACCTTCCCTTCGCGCAGCCGCCTGCGGTCATGCCCGAGCTGAGCGAGGTCGACATCCTCGAAAACAAACAGATGCGCGTGAAGAAGATCGCGCAGCAGAAGCCGCCCGCGCTGCCCATCGAGCTGCGCGAGAGCTTTGACCTGATCGAGCTGACCTTCACGGAGGAGCAGGCTAAAGCCGAGGGCGCGCGCTGCCTCCAGTGCACCACCTACTGCGACAAGTGCGTGGAGGTCTGCCCCAACCGCGCAAACATGACCTTTATGATTAAGCCGGTCAACGCGATGGTGCCGACACTCGAGGTGCGCAGCGGGCAACTCGTCGTCGCGGGGCTGGAAGCGTTCAAGGTCGACCAGAACCGGCAGATTGTGAACATCAATGACTTCTGTAATGCGTGCGGTGACTGCACCACGTTCTGCATGCACTTCGGACGGCCGTGGTACGACAAGCCGCGGTTGTTCCTGAACGAGGGCGACTTCCTGAACGTCGACCACAACGGTTATCGGATTCAGGGAAACATAATCCGCCATCGCGAGGGCGGCGTGGAAACGCGGCTGACGAAGCGGAATGGGCATCTTGTCTTTGAGAACGACTACGCAACCGTCGTCATGAAGTCGGACTACACCGTGGAATCCATGGCGCTCAAGCAGCCGTTTGAGGGAACGCTCTCGATGCGCGAGGCCGCGGCCATGCGCGTGGTGCTGGAAGGCATCAGCGAAAGCCTGCCGCATCTGGTGATTGAAGATTGAAGATGACAGATTGAAGATTGGCGTCTGCTTCGGCATCTTCAATCTTCAATCTTGTTTCTTCGGTTCTGAAGGAGAGTCGCATGAGCTTGTTGGTGACGAACGGACAGGTTTTCACGCTCGGGGCGGCGAATGAAGTCATCCCGGACGGCGCGGTGTATATCGAAGGGGATACCATCGCGGAGGTCGGCAAGACTGCCGATCTGATCGCCAAGCACGGCGCCGCAGAGCGGCTGGACGTGGGTGGAAAGCTAGTGCTGCCCGGGATGCTGTGCGGTCACACGCACTTCTACGGCGCATTTGCGCGCGGCATGGCGATCCCCGGGACGCCCGCCGTCAACTTCGTCGAAATTCTCGAAAAGCTCTGGTGGTCGCTCGACCTGGCGCTGTACGACGAAGATGTCCGGTACAGCGCGCTGATCTTCCTCGTGGATGCGATCAAACACGGCTGCACGACGATGATCGACCATCACGCCAGCCCGAACGCGATCGACGGCAGCCTCGACATCATTGGGGAGGCGGTCAAGGAAGCTGGTCTGCGCGCCAGCCTGTGCTATGAAGTGACGGATCGCAATGGGATGGATGGCGCAGCGGCAGGCATCCAGGAGAACGCGCGCTGGCTGAAGAAGTGCCGCGAAGCGCGCGATCCGCAGTTGGCCGGGTCTTTCGGCCTCCATGCCGCGCTCACGCTCTCGGACGAGACGCTGGAGAACTCGGCCACAGCCGCGCAAGGGCTGAACACGGGCTTCCATATCCATGTGGCGGAGGACGCGGCGGACCAAACGGAGAGCGTCCGGAAATACAACCTGCGCGTCGTGGAGCGGCTTCAGAAGTTCGGCATCCTCGGGCCAAAGTCGATCGCGGTGCACTGTGTCCACCTCGACGAATTCGAGAAGGACATCCTGCGCGAGACCGGCACGCACGTGACGCACCAGCCGCGCTCGAACATGAATAACGCGGTCGGCCTGCCCGACGTGACCGGCATGCTGGCGCGCGGCATCCCCGTCGCGCTGGGCAACGACGGCTTCTCGATGTTCATGGTCGACGAGATGAAGGCGTGCTACCTCGCGCACAAGCACAACACCCGCGACCCGCGCACCATGCCCGGCGACGTGGTGCTGGACATGGCCTACAAGAACAATGCGAACCTGGCGCAGGTCTTCTTCCCGAAGCCGGTCGGCGAGATCACGCCGGGCGCATTCGGCGACCTCGTCGTCTGGGACTACTACCCGCCAACACCGATGTCGCCGGGCAATTTGCCCTGGCACATTCTGTTTGGCGTGGATGCCGCAGTTGTTACGCACACGATCGCGTCTGGCAAGGTCTTGATGAAGGACAGGCAGTTGACGTTCTTGGACGAGGCAGCTATCATGGCGCGCGCGCGGGAACTGGCCGTCGAGGTCTGGAAACGCGTAAGCTGATTGAAGATTGAAGATTCAAGATTGAAAATGAGCTCCGAGCTCCGAGCTCCGATCTTCAGTCTTCGATCTTCGATTTTCAATTCAAAAGGAGGCTCGCATGTCTGAGAATGCATTCTCGTGGGTGCGCGCGCTTCGCGAAGGGACGCTGACACAGACGCAAATGGAAGCGCTGCAAGCGTTGGTCGACAATGACGAGGCCGAATCACTCGAGGAGGCCGCCCGGCTGCTCGACATACAGGTGACGCATAATCCCGGCGGCGAACCGGGGACTCGAGCGTACTAAACGCACAGGGAATAGGACGCAGATGACGCAGATGGGATGGATCGACTTGATCTGACCGACCTACGGTCGCAAGATCAAGGTCATCTTTCCCCGTCTGCGTCATCTGCGTTGAATGCCAGTAAGAGGTGCTCATGTGGCATAGCTATTATGCGCCGGCGACGGTCGGCGAGGCGCTGGGGCTGCTGGCGCAATATGGAGATGCGTGTCGTGTGATCTCCGGCGGCACCGACCTGATCCTCGAACTCGAGCGGGGCGTGCGCCACCAGGAGGTGCTGGTGGACGTGTCGCGTATCGCCGAATTGCGCGAGATCGGCTACGACGCCGGTTCCGCGACGTTTACGTTGGGCGCGAATGTGACGCACAATCAGGTCGTTGCGGACCGGCGGCTGGTCGAGCAGGCGTTTCCGCTTGCGAAGGCATGCTGGCTGGTGGGCGCGCCGCAGATCCGCAATCGAGGCACAGTCGCGGGCAATCTCGTCACCGCCAGCCCGGCGAATGACACCATTACGCCCCTGTGGGCGATGGATGCGACGGTCACACTGGCAAGCGCGGCGAGGGGCGAGCGAACTCTGCCGTTCGGCGAGTTCTTCCTCGGCGTGCGACGAACCGCATTGCAGCCCGATGAGATGTTGTTGCGAATCAACGTTCCAGCCCTCGGCGAGAACGAGCGCGGCACGTTCCTCAAGCTGGGGCTGCGGCAAGCGCAGGCGATCAGCCTGATTAATGTGGCTTTGGCGCTGGATTTCGTCGACGACGTGATTCACCGGGCGCGCATTGCGCTTGGCGCAGTTGCGCCCACGATCGTTCGAGCGACGGAAGCGGAGGCATTTCTTGCCGGCAAGCGGCTGAGCGACGAGGTCATCGCGCATGCGGCGGACCTCACGGCAGGGGCCACCCGTCCGATTTCTGACATTCGCGCCGGCGCGGAGTATCGCCGAGATATGGTGCGCGTGTATGCGGCGCGAGGGCTGCGCGAGCTGCGCGATGGCGCAGAGCGGGCAGGTTGGCCTGCGCAGCCAGTTCTGCTCTGGGGCAGCGCACGGCGCAACGGCCATGCCGCGACAACGGCCGGCGAACCGGATACCGTCCGCTTCAAGCTCAACGGGCAACCGGCGGAGCTTACCGGCATCCACGGCAAAACGCTGCTGCGCGCGCTGCGGGAGGACCTCGGGCTGACCGGCACCAAGGAAGGGTGCGCAGAGGGCGAGTGCGGCGCTTGCACGGTGTGGATGGACGGCGTCGCCGTGATGAGTTGTCTCGTGCCGGCGGAACGCGCGGCCGGGACAAGCATCGTGACCGTCGAGGGGCTGGCGGGACTCGCTGGCGAGCGGTCGACTGTCGAAAAAAGCGCGGCAGGCGCGGAATTCCTGCTTCATCCCATTCAGAAGGCCTTCATCGACGCGGCCGCGGTGCAGTGCGGCTACTGCACCCCCGGCATCCTGATGTCGGCGGCGAACTTGATGAACGAGGTCGAGCACCCAACGCTCGGGCAAGTCAAAGAAGCGCTGACCGGTAACCTCTGCCGGTGCACGGGCTATTACAAAATCCTCGAAGCGGTTGAACGGGCGGTCGCGGCGTCGGAGGTAACGCCGTCACCGGAGGTGACGCATGAACGGCAATAACCAAGTCACTGCGGTTGGCGCAAACGCGCGCCGCATCGACGCGCCGGGAAAGGTGACGGGCGCCACGCTCTATCCGGGCGACATCGACTACCCCCACATGCTCCACATGGCGACGCTTTTCGCGCACCGTGTCCATGCGCGCGTAGTAAGCGTCGACACGACCGCCGCGGAAAGCGCGCCGGGCGTCGTCCTGGTGCTGACCGCGAAGGACGTGCCGGTCAACGAGTACGGCTTGCAGATCAAGGATCAGCCCGTGTTGTGCGGTCCCGGCGGCGAAAAGCCGGGAACCGACATTGTGCGCTTCGTTGGGGATCAACTGGTGCTTGTCGTGGCCGAGACCGAGGCCGAGGCGCGCGCTGCCTGCAAGCTAATCACCGTCGAATGGGAAGACCTGCCAGCCGTTCTCGACCCCGAAGAGGCGATGGGGCCAGGCGCGCTGCAGTTGCATCCGCACAGCAAGGACAATGTCTGTTACAGCTACCGCATCCGCAAGGGTGACGTCGACAGGGCTTTTGGCGAGGCGGACGTTATCGTGGAGGGCGTGTACCAGACGCCGGTGCAGGAGCACGCGTACCTGCAGCCGGAGGCCGGCGTAGCGCGCTGGGACGACGATGGACGCATCACGGTCGAGGTGGCGGGTCAGTGGACGCACGTCGACCAGGAGCAGATCGCGCATGCGCTGGCGCTGCCGGTCGACCGTGTGCGCGTGATCTATCCGGCTATCGGCGGCGCGTTTGGCGGCCGCGAGGACATGTCGGTTCAGATCACTTTGGCCCTGTGCGTCATGCGGCTCGCCGAGAAGGGCATCAAACGGCCGGTTAAGACGATTTGGAGCCGCGAAGAGTCGATGTTCGGCCATGGCAAACGGCACGCGATGAAGCTGTACGCGAAGTGGGGCGCCAAGCGTGACGGCACTCTGGTCGCGGTTCAGGTGAAGGCGATCGCGGACGGCGGCGCGTATATGTACACGAGCAACAAAGTGCTCGGCAACACCACGCTAACGTGCACCGGGCCGTATGAAATCCCGAATGTCGCGGTCGACACCTATGCGGTCTACACGAATCATGTGCCCGGCGCAGCGTTCCGCGGTTTCGGCGGGCCGCAGGGGCATTTCGAGGCCGAGGGGCAGATGGACAAACTGGCCGAGGCGCTCGGCATGGACCCCGTCGAACTGCGACTGAAGAACATCCTGACCGACGACAAGCTGCTGACGGTAGGCACGCCGATCCCCGGCGGCGTCGGCCTGACCGCAGTCGTGACGACCGCTGCAAAGGCGGCCGGGTGGGAGCAGGACGAAACCGGACGCTGGCGCAGGCCGAACCTGAAATTCAACGCAGATGACGCAGATGGGGTGGATCAGCAGGATTCTCTAAAGGATCATGGAAATCCGCCCGATCAGCGTCATCTGCGTTCTATTCCGTCTACCGTGCGCCGCGGCATTGGCTTCGCGGCGGGGTTCAAGAACGTGGGCTTTTCGTTCGGCTACCAGGAGAACAGCTACGCGCGCGTCGAGGTGCGCGGGGCCGCGGAGATGGCGCAGGCCGACGTGTTCTTTGCCGGCGCGGACTGCGGTCAAGGCAACCACACTATCATCGCTCAGGCCGCCGCGGAAGTCCTCGGAATCCCGCTGGAAAAGGTGTGCGTGATCGCGTCGGACACGGCGCAGATGGGCAACGCGGGCAGCGCGTCTGCATCGCGGCTGACCTACATGAGCGCGAACGCGGTCAAGGGCGCAGCCGAGAAGGCTCTGGCCGCGTGGAAAAACGAGGACCGGCCTGCCGTCGGCGAACACGTCTACCTTGCGCCCAAGACCACGCCGCTTGATCACGACACGGGATATGGTAAGCCGAATTTTGCCTACGGCTACACGGCCCAAGCCGTGCAGGTGGCGGTGGACACGGAAACCGGGCAGGTGAAGATTGAGAAGTTCATCTGCGCGGACGACGTGGGCAAGGCAATCAACCCGCAGCAGGTCGTCGGGCAGATCGAGGGCGCCGTGGTGCAGGCGCTCGGCTACACGCTGCTGGAGGACTGGAAGACGAAGGACGGCCGCGTCCTCACGGATAAGCTCAGCACATATCTGATCCCGACCGTGCTTGACGTGCCCGAACAGATGGAGTCGATCATCGTCGAGGTGCCCGACCCGAACGGGCCATGGGGCGCGCGGGGGATGGGCGAGGTGCCGTACCTGCCGGTTGCGTCCGCCGTTGCCGCGGCCGTGTATGACGCGGTAGGTGTGCGGTACGACGAGTTCCCGCTGACGCCGGAACGGGTGTGGGCGGGACTGCGCAGACAAGCGTGACGCTCAACCTGGTAGGTTATGAAACCTGTCAGGTTGCGGCACGGTGAAACCTCCGGAGGAAGCGTCCGCTACCCCGGAGGTTTCTTTTCGTAATAGGGGTGTAGACTCCGATTAACTGAGAGGGCGTGATGTATTTCACCGAAAGCGGGCCGGCGAATGCGCCGACGATTGTGCTTCTTCATGGCGGCGGCATGGGCGGGTGGTCATGGCAGCCGGAAGTGGAGCGTCTCCCGGATTATCACTTGTTGGTTCCCGATATGCCGGGGCAGGGCAAGAGCGTCGACGAGGGGCCGTTTGAATTTCGCAAAGCGGCCGGCAAGATTGCGGAGATGATCCGACAGCGAGCGCACGGTGGATGCGCGCACGTCGCCGGGCTCTCTCTTGGCGCGCAGACCTTGATCCACCTGCTGGCGATAGCCCCCGAAGTGGTCACAAGCGCGTTCGCAACGGGCGCACTCGCGCGCAAGCTGCCGGGCAGCGGCCTCGTCCGTCCCACCCTCGCTCTATACGAGCCATTCAAGAACATTCCATTGATGGTCCGCGCCAACATGATGAGCTTCGGCGTGCCCAAGGATTACTACGAAATTTTCGCGGCGGACACACGCGCCGCCTCGGTAGATGCCCTGACTGCGATCCTGCGGGAGAACATGACCTTCGAGGTTCCCGCGGGATTTGACGGGGTTATGGCGCCTGTCCTTCTCACCGTGGGTGAGAAGGAATACGGGATGATGAAATCTTCCGCTCGGGAACTGGCTACAAAATTCCCAGCCGCGAAGGCCTACACAGTAACAGGGGCAGGGCACAACTGGCCGATCTCGCAGCCAGACTTATACGTTCGCACGCTCCGCGCGTGGATCGCCGGCGCGCCGCTGCCTCCGGAGTTGAAGCCGCTCTAACCGCAACGGTCCATGTTCTGAGAAACCAGGTTTTTGGCCGGAACCTGGTTTCTTTTTGTCCCGGACGGTGATAGACTGGCTTCGCTCAAAGGAGGTTGGCATGGCAGAGGGTCACGCGCTCGACGAATACGGCGCGGCAGCGGATTTCTATGACTACGTGCCCGCGTATGCTGCGCGGGCCGATATGACCTTCTTCGTCGACGCGGCGCGTGAGAGCGGGGGGCCGGTGCTCGAGTTGGGCTGTGGTACAGGCCGCGTCCTGTTGCCGATCGCTCGGGCCGGCATCGAGATCACCGGGCTGGATATGTCGCCGAAGATGCTCAGCGTGTTGCGGCAGCGCCTGGCCGAGGAGCCGCCGGAGGTGCGCGAGCGAGTCCGCCTGGTGGAAGGTGACATGCGCCACTTCGAGCTCGGACAGAGCTTTGCGCTCGCTACGATTCCATTCCGGCCGTTCCAGCACCTCACCACGGTCGAGGAGCAGATAGCATGCCTGGCTGCCATCCGGCGTCACTTGGCGCCAAGGGGCAGGCTTATCCTCGACCTCTTTAACCCCTCGCTGCCAGCACTGCTGGAAGACTCCCGGTCCGAAGAGCAGCCGCCGGAGCCCGAAGTGGTCTTGCCGGACGGCCGGAGGTTCTATCGGACGTGGCGGCGCAGGGGCATAGACCTGTTCAACCAGGTGCAGCAGGTCGAGATGTATTACTACGTAACGCATCCCGACGGGCGGCAGGAGCGGGCCGTGCATGCGTTCCCGATGCGCTGGTTGTACCGTTTCGAGGCAGAGCACCTGCTGGTTCGCTGCGGGTTCGAGGTTGAGGCCCTGTACTCCGACTACGACAAGAGCCCGTACGGCTCGAAGTATCCCGGGGAGCTTATTTTTGTGGTGAAGAAGAGCGATGATTGACATGGCGTTTTCGTCCCGCCGGTCGCCGGTCTACGGAC